>CAZCVS010000049.1:0-11884 GCA_964501845.1 uncultured Iamiaceae bacterium | reverse complement strand
CACCGAGTTCATGATCACGTAGGACCGGTTCCTGGGGCTGTCGGTGTAGCCCTTGCGGAAGATCGAGCCCGGTCGGAAGATCGAGTTCCAGGCCTGGCTGGCCTGCGTCTTGTCGATCAGCTCGGAGACCTTCGAGGGGCCCTTGTTCTGCATGGTCTTGGCCATCGGACTACTGCTCCCGATTCTGTGGGCCGGTAGAGGGGGAAAGGGTGATCATCCGAGGCGCATCCCGTAGCCGTAGCCGTGGGTGTTGGTGCGCTGGTGCCCGTCGCCGTTGGCAGCGGGGTCGCCCACCTTCCCGAGGATGATCACGCCGGTGGGGCACCGGTCGACGCACAGGGCGCAGCGGGTGCACACGTCGTCGTCGATCAGGAACACCACGTTGTCGCTGGGGTCGATGCCGGGAAGTTCGGTGCCCTCGGCCTCGGCGATGGACTGCGGCTGCACCATGTGGATGCACTTCCACGGGCAGATGTCGACGCAGCCCTCGCACATGATGCACTCGGACTGGTCGATGTGGATGAACTGCTTGGGCTTGACCGCCTTGGCCAGGTAGTCCGCATCGACCTGCACGAGGGCGTAGTCGGTGCGGAACTCCGGCATCGGGGGGTTGGCATCGGTCTTGGCCATGGATCAGGCCTTCACGAGGGGACGGCCGTAGTTGGACTTCTCGACCTCGTCGGTCTTCTTCTGGCCCCGGTTCTGCCACACCGCCCACAAGACGACGGTCAAGACGAAGGCGATGCCGTAGAGGTTCACGGCGATGAGGTCGGCCAGGGTCTGCTTGGAGATCACGATCGGCGACCACTCCATGAGCCCGGTGGAACCAGGGCCGGCGAGGATCGCGTCGGAGCGCATGGCGAGCTCCGAGCCCGAGTAGGTGAGCCACTGGTGGGGCACCACGCCGAACGCCCAGAAGAGGCCGAAGGTGCAGAACACCGACGACCCCATGGCCTCGCCCCAGGAGAGGTAGGCGTCCTTCGGGCGTCGCTTGGAGTAGAGGACGACGATCCCGGCGAGCACGAACATCACGATCAACGAGCCGGTGAAGGCGACGTTGGCGAAGCCCTTCAGCGTGTTGGCCACGATGGTCCCGAGCTGCGACAGGACTGACTCTGCACCGATCACTGCGACGGCTCCTCCTCGTGAATCCGATCACAATCCAATAGACCGACCGAAGCCAAACGCACGACCCGGTTCGGTTTCTTGGTCTAGCACGCGACCCCTGGGACCACACATTCCGAGGCTCCCTCGTTCGCCACCTTCTCCGGTGCCCTTCCGACGCGCGGATGAGCGCGCGGATCAGCGGGTCAACCACCACGTAGCCGGCTCGGGCGAGCAGGGCTCGGCGGCTCGCCCGGCGGTCCCATCGGTGGCTTGGCCCCGCCTGCGGAGGCAGGCCTAGAGTGGCCGCGTTTCACCTGTCGAACGTGTCGTCGCCGGGTGCCGATCCGCCTGCGGAGGAATGCGTTGACCGAGATCCCCGAGCACCTGCTGAAGAAGGCGGCCGCCGCACGCGCCGCCAAGGCCGGTGAGGCCGCGCCCACCGAGGACGCGGCCGCCGCCGCGGGTGACGCACCAGCCGCCGACGCCGCCCCTGTCGCCGCCGTCGAGAAGCCCAAGGCTGCTCCGGCTCCGCTGCCGACCCTCGATGAGGCCGAGCCGGCCCCCGTCGTCGACATCCCCGTGGTCGCCGCGGCCAAGGCCCGCAAGCGCCTCCCCTTCTGGGCCGCGTCGGTCCTCGCCATCCTCCCCCTCTGGGGCGTCATCTACCTGTACTCGGTCCAGCCCCCGCCGGCAGGCGAGACGGACCCGTTCGTCATCGGCGCCGAGGTCTACACCGCCAACTGCGCCGGTTGCCACCTTCCCAGCGGCGCGGGCCTCGCGTCCGGCGGTACCGGCCAGCAGCTCAACGAGGGCCACACGCTCGAGACCTTCGAGGACCCGCTGGCGCAGGTCTACTGGGAGCACTTCGGCAGCGTCGACGGCGTGCGCCCCGACGGCACCTACGGCGATGGCGTCCTCCGAGACGTGAACGCCATGACCAACCAGATGGGCGGATTCCCGGATCTCACGCCCGAGCAGATGGCCGCGGTGGTCATCTACATCCGCGAGGAACTGAACGACGGCACCCCCGAGGACGACCCGTTCTTCAACTCGGAGCTGTTCGAGGCCGACCCCGCCGCGATGGCCGCCCTGGTCGAGGCGGTCGCCGCCCTCGAACCGAACAACCCCGACGCGGTCAAGACCCTCGAAGGCGCCGAGACCAACTGAGCCCGTCGCCGGGCCCCGCCCGGCACGCCGCTCCGTACACTCACGCCATGGCTGCCTCCCCTGCTGATCGCGCCGATGTGCTGGTGGTGGGGGGCGGGCCGGCGGGCGCGGCGACCTCCTACTGGCTGGCCAAGGCCGGCGTGCGGGTCGTCTGCGTGGAGCGCAAGACGTTTCCCCGCGACAAGACCTGCGGCGACGGGCTCACGCCCCGCGCCGTCAAGCAGCTCACCGACATGGGGCTGTACTCCTCGTTGGAGCAGTACCACCGCTACACCGGGCTGCGGGCCGTGGCCCACGGCGTCACGCTCGAGCTGAACTGGCCCGACCACCCGGTGTACCCGGACCACGGGTTCGTGGTGAAGCGGCGCGACCTGGACCAGATCGTGTTCGAGCACGCCGGGGCAGCCGGAGCCGAGACCCACCAGGGCACCGAGGCCGTCGCCCCCATCGTCGAGGGCGGGCTGGTGACCGGAGCGGTGGTGAAGGACAAGGCCACCGGCGAGACCCGGGAGATCCGGGCCCGCTACATCGTGATCGCCGATGGGGCGAACTCCCGGTTCGGACGGGCCCTGGGCACCGCCCGGAACCGCAGCTACCCGTTGGGCATGGCCATCCGCACGTACTACGAGAGCCCGCTGCACAACGAGCCGTGGATCGAGAGCTGCCTCGACGTGCGGGACCGCAACGGCAACTCGATGCCGGGTTACGGCTGGATCTTCCCGGTCGGCGACGGCACCATCAACGTCGGCATCGGCCTGCTCTCCACGTTCCGCGACTGGCGCGACGTCAACACCTCGCACCTCATGCGGGAGTGGGCGGCCACCGCGCCGGCCTACTGGAAGATCGACCCGGAGAACCCGGTGTGCGCCCCCACCGGCGGCCGCATCCCGATGGCCGGCTCGGTCAACCCCAAGGTCGGCCCCACCTGGGCCGTGGTCGGCGACGCGGGCGGCTCGGTCAACCCGTTCAACGGCGAGGGCATCGACTACGCCTACGAGACCGGCCGCCAGGTGGCGGAGTTCCTGGCCGAGGCCGCGAGCACCGGCGACGGCATGGCCCTCCAGCAGTACCCGAAGTGGCTGGAGGCGGAGTACGGCCTGTACTTCAAGGTGGCCCGCCTGTTCGCCCAGGTCATCGGCCAGCCTGCCCTCATGCGGGAGCTGACCCGGGTCGGCATGCGCTCGCGCAGCCTCATGGACTGGGTGCTGCGCATCATGGCCAACCTCCTCCAGCCCGACGAGATCGGCCCCGCCGAAGCCGCCTACGCCATGGCCGCCGCCATCGTGAAGCGAGTCCCCGAACCCCTTCCGTAACCGCCGGGACACGACCCGAACCCCAGCGAACTTCGTAGGTCAGAGCTCCGAACTGGGCGCTCTCGCATACGAAGTTCGGGGGTGTCTGTTGGTCAGGTCTCGGGCGGGAGGGGGTCGAGCCAGCCGCCGAGGTCTTCGGCGAGGCGGTCGGCTCCCGTCGGGCCCATGGTGCCGGGGTCGTAGAGCTCGACCTCGTCGTGGTGCTCGAGGACCTGCTCGACGATGCGCCACTGCTCGTCGAGGGCGTCCTCGCGGCCGAAGCGGCGGGCGTCGCCGGCCATGGCGTCGTCGAGGAGGCGCTGGTAGGCCTCCTCGCGCGGCCCGAGGGCTTCGGCGTAGGACACGTCGAGGTCGATGGGCTCGGGGATGAGCTCGTCGCCGGGCTTCTTGGCGTGGAGGTGCAGCTTCACGCCGTCGGCCTTGCCGAGCATGAACCGGAGGCGGTCCGGACCCGGCTCGGGGGCGCCCTCCGGGGTGAACAGCAGGCGCGGCGGGGAGTTGAAGGTGATGACCGCCTCGGTCCCGTTCACGGCGAGGTTCTTGCCGGTGCGGATCAGCCACGGGACCCCGGCCCACCGCCACGAGTCGATCTCGAAGCGGACGGCGGCATAGGTCTCGACATCGGAGCCGCCCTCGACCCCGTCCTCGTCGATGTAGCCGCGGTACTGGCCGCGGACGTAGCAGTCCGTCGAGATCGTCCGGACCTGGCGGAGGAGCTTCACCTTCTCGTCGCGCAGCGAGGTGGCATCGGCGCCGGCCGGCGGCTCCATGCCCAAGATGGCCACGACCTGGAGCAGGTGGTTCTGGAGGACGTCGCGGAGCGCGCCCACGCTCTCGTAGAACTTGCCCCGGCTCCCCACGCCGAAGTCCTCGGCCATGGTGATCTGCACGCTGGAGATGAAGTTGCGGTTCCACACCGGCTCGAGCAGCGAGTTGGCGAAGCGGAACACCAGCAGGTTCTCGACCGACTCCTTGCCGAGGTAGTGGTCGATGCGGAAGATCCGCTCCTCGGGGAACACGGCGTGGATGCAGGCGTTCAGGTCGGCGGCGCTGGCCTGGTCGCGCCCGAACGGCTTCTCCACCACGACCCGGCCGGTGTCGGCCACGCCCACCCGGCCGATCCCCTGCACCACGTCGTCGAACAGGACCGGCGGGATCGCCAGGTAGAAGAGCGGGTTGCCCGCCCCGTCGAGCACCTTGGCCAGCTCGTCGTAGACACCCGGCTCCCGGTAGTCGCCCGACACGTAGGACACCCGCTCGATCAGGCGGTCCACCACGTGGGGCTCGGCATCGGGCACCAGCTCGTCGAGCGAGGCCCGGACCTTGTTGCGGATGAACTCGTCGTCGCCCGCCGAGGAGGCCACGCCGATGACCGGGACCTCCAAGTGCCCCTGCGCAGCCATGGCGTAGATGGCCGGGAAGATCTTCTTGTGGGCCAGGTCGCCGGTGGCGCCGAAGAGGACCAGCGCGTCGGATCGATCGGTGGTGGCCGTGCTCATGGCTCGTGCGTCTCGCCCTTGGGCTCGACCATCTCGATGGCGTGGCCGCCGAACTGGTTGCGCAGCGCGGAGATGACCTTCATGGTCTTGTCCTCCTCGCGGTGCTGCGAGGTGAAGCGGGCGAACAGCGCCGCGCTGATGACCGGCGCGGCGATGCCGTTGGCCACCGCCTCGGTCACCGTCCAGCGGCCCTCGCCGGAATCGGCCGCCACCGAGGCGATGCCGTCGAGGTCGGGCGTGTCGGCGAGCGCCTTGATCAACAGGTCGAGCAACCAGGAGCGCACGACGCTGCCCTCCTGCCAGCTCCCGATGGCGGCCTCGACGTCGATGCCGAGGGGCGACGCATCCAAGATGGCGTAGCCCTCGGCGTAGGCCTGCATGATCCCGTACTCGATGCCGTTGTGGACCATCTTCGTGTAGTGGCCGGCGCCGACCGGACCGGCGTGGGCGAAGCCCTTGCCGCTGGGCGGAGCCAGAGCGTCGAAGAGCGGTTGGGCGACCGCCACCGACTCCGGGGTGCCGCCGACCATGAGGGCGTAGCCGTTCTCCAGCCCCCACACGCCGCCCGATGTACCGCAGTCGACGAACCCGATGCCCGCCGCCGCCAGCGCCTCGCCGTGGCGGATGGAGTCCAGGTAGTTCGAGTTGCCGCCGTCGATCACCAGGTCGCCCGGCCCGAGCAGGCCGCCCAGCTCGGCGATGACCGAGTCGGTGATGGGGCCGGCAGGGACCATCGACCACGCCACCTTGGGTTGGCCATCGGCGGCGAGCAGCGGGACGAGCTCGGCGACCGAGTGGGCATCGGCCTCGGGCTTGGCCGGGTCCATGCCGACGACCTCGTGACCGGCGCGGCGGAGGCGCTCGGCCATGAAGCCGCCCATCTTGCCGAGGCCGATCATGCCGAGCTTCATCGCGGTGCTCCTTCGTTCACGTGGCGGGCGAGCTCGGCCAGCGTGGTGCGACAGGCGCGCAGGCCGTGGCGGTCGAGCGTGAGCAAGTCTCCGTCAGCTTGGGCGTGCTTGAGTTGCGAGAACGTGAACTCCTGGCCCGGGATCGCCGCGTCTGTGGTGTCGGCCCCGACCACCTGGAGGAAGACGCCGGTGGGCGGGCCGCCCTTGTGGAGCTGGCCGGTGGAGTGCAAGAAGCGCGGCCCCAGCCCGAAGGTGGTGGCGACCTTGTGCTCGTCGCGCAGCTCGAGGCGGATCTCCTGGAGCGCGGCGACGTCGTCGTCGTTCGGGTCCAGGTAGGCCTGCACCGCGAGGTAGTCGCCCGGCCGGAGCGTCAGGAGGACCTCGGCCAGCGTGGCGCCCGGCAGGGTGCCGGCCCCGTCGGCGAGGACCGAGCTGGTGGCCTCCTTGGCCTCGGCCACGTTGGGCTGGTCGAACGCGTTGATGCCGAGCACCGCGCCGCACAGGGCGGTGGCCACCTCCCACATCAGGACCTGGGCGCCGAGGTCGAGCGGCTGGTCGAGGTCCAGCTCGATGACGGGATGACCCTCGTCGGCCAAGACGTCGAGGCCCACGGGGTGCTCGACGTCGCCGATCGAGACGAACAGGCGGTCCGAGCCGTACACGTCGACCGGGCCGAGGGCCTCGTCGGCGACCGGGATGACGCCGGTGCCGGCCTTGCCGGTGGACTCGGCGAGCAGCTGCTCCAGCCACAGGCCGAACGTCTGCACCCGCGGGTCGATCACGAGCGTGACCTTGTCGCGCCCGGCCCGGACGCCGGCAGCGAGCGCGGCTCCGAGGCGGAGCCCGACGTTGACGGCGGGGTCGGGTGACCGGAGCGAGGGCGTGACCTGCTGGGCGGCGGCGACGAGCGCGATCCAGTCGACCCCGGCGAGCGCGGCGGGGACGAGCCCGAAGTAGCTGAGCGCGGAGTACCGGCCGCCGATGTCAGGGCGGTTCTCGAACACGTGGCGGAAGCCGCGCTCGCGTGCCAGCTTCCCCAGCGCGGACCCGGGGTCGGTCACCACCGCGAACCGGTCGCCCCGGCCGACGCGCTCCCAGAAGAAGTCGAGGTGGCTGCGGGTCTCGATGGTGGACCCGGACTTCGACGACGCCAGGTACAGGGTCGTATCGCTGTGGAGGTGCGCGGCGAGGTGGCCCACCGCGGCGGGGTCGGTGCTGTCGAGCACGTGCAGGCGCAGCCCCCGCTCCCCGGTGGGGAACGAGCGGGCGATCACTTCGGGGAAGAGGCTGGAGCCGCCCATGCCCATGACCACCACATCGGTGAGGCCGTCGGCGATGCAGCCGGCGACGAAGCCGTCGATCTGCTCGAGCGCCCCCGCCATCTCCGCCGGGACGTCGAGCCAACCGAGGCGGTCGCTGATCTCGGTCGGGTCCGGCGCCCAGAGCGTGTGGTCCTTCGCCCACAGGCGCCCCACCGCATCGGTGGCCGCCAGCCCCTCCAGCACGCTGGCCGTCTCGGCGCCGAGCGCCCCGAGTCGGATCTGGCGGATTCCGGAACTGCTCACGGATGGCTCCTCGGGTTGGGGCGGGGTGCGTTCGGTTCTACAGGCTGCGGGCGGGTGCTCGCGACACGATCACGACGGGCTGCGGACCGCCCCGACCACGCCGCCGCTGGCCAACAGCTCGTCGATGGCCTCGGCGGTGATCGACTCGCTGAAGAGGTGGCCCTGGGCCAGCTCGCAGCCGAGACGCTCGAGCACCTCGGCCTGGCCCACTGTCTCGACGCCCTCGGCCACCGTGTCGAACCCGAGGTTGTCGGCCAGGACGAGCGCAGCGGAGACGATGGCGAGATCGTGCGAGGACGGGTCGTTGAGACCGGCGACGAACGAGCCATCGACCTTCAAGATGTCCGCAGCAGAGAAGCGCCGCAGGTAGTCGAGGGTGGCGAAGCCGGTGCCGAAGTCGTCGATGGCGAGGCGGACGCCCAGCTCCTTGAACCGGCGGAGCTGCTCGACGATCGCGTCGGGATCGGTCACCAGGTCGGCCTCGGTCACCTCCAGGCACAGCTGGCGGGCCGGGACCCGGTGGCGGGCGAGGCAGTCGGCGACGAAGTCCACCAGATCGGCATCGGCGAGCTGGCGGGCCGAGAGGTTGGCGGCGACCTCGAGCGTCGGCCAGCGAGCCGCGTGCCGGCACGCCTGCTCGATGACCCACCGCCCGAGGGGCAAGATCAGGCCGGTGTCGGTGGCGACGGGGACGAACGCGCTGGGCTTGACCAGGCCGAACCCGGGCCGCTCCCACCGCAGCAGGGCCTCGACGCCGACCATGGTGTGGTCCCGGAGGCGGATGACGGGCTGGAAGTGCAGGACCATCTCATCCGCGCGCAGGGCGTCGCGCAGCGCGTTCTCCACCTCCAGGCGGGCGAGGGCCCGGTCCCGGAGGCCCGCGTGGAACAGCGCGGTGCGGTTGCGGCCCCGCTCCTTGGCGTCGTACATGGCCAAGTCGGCGTCTTGGAGCAGCGCCGCGGGATCGGCAGGCCCGGTCGCGTGGACCACGCCGATGCTGGCGGACACCACGACGCGCCCGCCCGGAAGGTCGATGGGCGCGGCCAGGGCGTCGGTGAGACGGGAGGCCAGCGTCGCCACCGCGCCGACGTCGTCGAGGTCGGGACACAGGACCACGAACTCGTCACCGCCCACGCGGGCCACGAGATCGGCGGGGCGCAGCGCCCGGCGGAAGCGGTAGCTCACCTCCTGCAGCAGCTGATCGCCGGCATCGTGGCCGAGGCTGTCGTTGATGAGCTTGAACCGGTCGAGGTCGACGAAGAGCAGCCCGGCGCGGACCCCATCGGCCTGGAAGGCGTCGCGCAGCCGGCCGAGGAGGTAGCGGCGGTTGGGCAGGCCGGTGAGCTCGTCGTGGAGGGCACCGTGGGCGAGGCGGGCCTGGAGGTGGTGGCGGTCGACCGCGATGGTGGCCAGGTCCACGGCCAGCGCGACCAGATCGCCCTCCTCCGGGGTGAGCTCAGCGTCGTGGTGGCGCAGGAACACGAGCCGCCCGACCAGGCCCTCGGACCCGGTGAGGTCGACGGCGAAGGCCCGGACGTAGCGGCCACCCGATGCCGCCTTCACGACCGAATCCCACCCCAGGCTGCTGCGAACCGTCTCGTTCCCGTCAGCGGACGGCTGGAGCGGCGGCCGGCTGATGCCGGTGCGCTCGAGCACGGCGAGGACCTCGTCGTCGACCGTGGGCGACTCGGAGCGGTAGGTGGGCCCGTCGAAGTACCCGATCACGGCCTCGCCCTCCCCCAGGCGGCGGGCCGCGAGGTCGGCCACGGCGCGCAGCGACTCGCCGACGGGGGCGCCCCGGGCGATCCGCTCGAGCAGGACGGTCTGATCGCTGAGCAGGTTGGCGGCATCGCGCTCGCCCTGTACCTCCCGGCCGGTGAGCACGATGAGGTGATCACCGAGCTCGTCGCTGGCCGAGCGCTCGATCCGCAACCGTCTCCAGGAGCCGTCGCCGGCCCGGAGGCGCAGCACCCGCTGGCGGCCGGGGCCGGTGCCGAGGACGCGATCGATGGGAACGCCGTCGCCCGGCTCGACGAGGAGGTCCTCGGGGTGGACCAGCGAGCTGACGACCGTGCCGGTGAGCTCCTCGGTCGGGCGGCCGAGGATGCGCTCGACCGATGGGCTGGCGTAGGCGATGGTGCCGACCCGGTCGGTGACCACGATGAGGTCGGTGGCCCCCCGCAGCAGCGACGACGCCCACGCGTCGCGCTGGCGGTAGGAATCGGACTGGCGGTCGCGGTCGGTGATGTCGCGCCCGATGGCGATCAGCCGGCGGACGCCTGGTGTGTCGAGGGCGTTCGACAGCATGAACTCGGCCTCGCGCAGACGGCCGTCGGGCGTCACCATCGTCACCTCGATGGGGCCGTGGACTCCCGGGGCCGACGCTGCTCGCGCCAGAGCCTCGACGTGGAGATCATGGTTGGCCGCCTTGGCGAACAGCTCGAACACGCTGTGGCCGAGGACGTCCTCGGGGCTCCAACCGAACGTGTCGCCACCGAGGGAGCCGAACCCGGCGATGGTGCCGTCCGGGTCGAGCAGGATCACCGTGTCGGGCAGCGCGGCAAGCAGCTCGCTGGGCGAAACCCCCTCGGGGACGCCGCTCGGGTCCGGCGCCACGGTCATGGCGCGACGACCGCGGCGACCGCCTCGCCGGCGACCTCGATGATCCGGTCGATCACGGCATCGTCGTGGGCCAGCCCGGGGAACATGACCTCGTAGGCGCCCGGTGCGAGGGCCACGCCCCGGGTCAGCAGGGCGTGGAAGAGCGCGGCGTACCGGGCCTCGTCGGTGGTGCGGGCCTCGGCATAGTTCCTGGGGCCGGCATCGCCGAGGTGCAGCCCGACGAGCGGGCCGGCCGTGGACACGACGGCCGGGATGCCCGCCCCGTCGAGCGCGGCCTGGAACCCCGCTGCGAGGCGCTCGGCCTGGGCGATGAGGAAGCGGTAGGCGTCGTGGTCGCACAGGTCGAGCGCGGCGAGCCCGGCCGCGGTGGCCAGCGGGTTCCCCGACAGGGTGCCGGCCTGGTACACCGAGCCCAGCGGGGCGAGGTGGTCCATGAGGTCAGCCCGCCCGCCGAAGGCCCCGACGTTGAGGCCGCCACCGATGACCTTGCCGAAGCAGGTGAGGTCGGGCGTGACGCCGAACGCCTCCTGGGCGCCGCCCCAGCCGAGGCGGAACCCGGTGATGACCTCGTCGAAGATGAGCACCGCTCCGACGCGGTCGCACTCGGCGCGCAGCCCGGCGAGGAAGCCGTCGACGGGCGGGACCAGGCCCATGTTGGCGGCCACCGGCTCCACGATCACGCAGGCGATGGTGTCGTCGAGCTCGGGCACGTCGTTGTAGGGCGCGATGACGGTGTCGGTGACGGCGGCAGCAGGAACGCCGGCCGAGCCGGGGACGCCACCGGGGCTGTGCGCCGGGTCCAGGTGGGCGACAGCGGAGCCGGATTCGGCCAGCAGCGCATCGCCGTGACCGTGGTAGTTGCCGGCGAACTTCACGACCTTGTTCCGGCCGGTGGCGCCCCGCGCCAGGCGCAGCGCGGTCATGGTTGCCTCGGTGCCGCTCGACACCATGCGCACCTTCTGGCACGACGGGACCCGGCGGCGGATCTCCTCGGCCAGCAGGACCTCGCGCTCGGTGGGCGCGCCGTAGGACGTGCCGTCGCCGGCCGCAGCACGGATGGCCTCGATGACCTTCGGGTGGGCGTGGCCGCCGATGATGGCGCCGTACGACTGCACGAGGTCGAGGTACTCGGTGCCCTCGACGTCCCACACGCGGGCGCCCTCGGCGCGGGCGACGAAGTACGGCGTGCCGCCCACCGAGGTGAAGGCGCGCACGGGCGAGTTCACGCCACCGGGGATGACGGCGCGGGCCCGGTCGAACAGCTCCTGGTTGGTCGTCACGTCACCCTGCCAGCGCTTCGGCAGCCTCGCGGGCGAGGTAGGTGAGGATGAGGTCGGCCCCGGCCCGCTTGATCGACGTGAGGTGCTCCATCGCCACCAGGTGGCCGTCGATCCAGCCGTTGGCCGCGGCCGCCTTGATCATGGCGTACTCGCCAGACACGTGGTACGCCGCGACCGGCATGTCGTGCTCGGCGCGGACCTTGGCGATGACGTCGAGGTAGGCCAGCGCCGGCTTCACCATGACGATGTCGGCCCCCTCCATCACGTCGGCCCGCACCTCCTCGAGCGACTCACGGACGTTGGCCGGGTCCTGCTGGTACGCCTTGCGGTCACCGCCGCCGACGATCTCGACGTCGACCGCATCCCGGAACGGGCCGTAGAGGGCCGAGGCGTACTTGGCGGCGTAGGCGAGGATGGCGA
>CAZCVS010000048.1:0-12072 GCA_964501845.1 uncultured Iamiaceae bacterium | reverse complement strand
GGCCACTTCGACAACGAGATCGACATGGCCGGCCTCGCCCGCATGAGCGACGTCCGCAACATCGAGATCAAGCCGCAGGTGAACGAGTTCCAGTTCCCCGACGGCCACTCGGTCATCGTCTTGGCCGAAGGCCGCCTCATGAACCTCGGCTGCGCCACCGGCCACCCGAGCTTCGTGATGAGCAACTCCTTCACCAACCAGACCATCGCCCAGATCGAGCTGTACACCAAGACCGCCGACTACCCGGTGGGCGTCTACACGCTCCCGAAGCTGCTCGACGAGAAGGTCGCCCGCCTGCACCTCGACGCCCTCGGCGTGAAGCTCACCAAGCTGAGCACCGACCAGGCCGACTACCTCGGCGTCAACGCCGAGGGCCCCTACAAGCCCGAGCACTACCGGTACTGAGTTCTGAACGGGCGAAGCCCGTTCGAACGAAGGACCTTCCGAAGCGGCCGGGACCCCAAGGGTCCCGGCCGCTTCGCGTTGGTGCGCCAGATGGGTGGCATCGCTGTTCTGGTGGTTGGCGCCGTTCGTAGGTTCCGGGGTCATGGGACGTCGGCTGGCGGAGATGGCGGAGCACGAACGGCCCCGGGAGCGGTTGGCCGAACACGGTCCTGACGCCCTGCGCGACGCCGAACTGCTCGCGCTCGTCCTCCGCCACGGTCAGGCCGGGGCGAGCGCGCTGGCGATGGCCGAGCAGCTCTTGAAGGATCACGGCGGGCTCGTGGGCCTGGCCTCGGTGCGGGCCGCGGATCTGGCCCGGCGCCCGGGCATGGGACCGGCCAAGTCGGCATCGGTCGTGGCGGCGTGCCAGCTCGCGACGCGCATCCGAGCCGAGCAGGAGCGGATCCCGGTCGTCCGCTCGGTGGTCGACATCGCGGACGTTGCCATCCCGCTGCTGCAGCACTGCCGGACCGAGCGGGTGGTGGCGCTGGTGGTCGACAGCACCGGTCAGCTGCGCCGGGCACTGACGATGACCGACAGCGGCGTCTCGCCGTCGCCGGCGATGGTCCGCGACGTCCTCACGGCCGCCCTGCACCACGGGGGAGGTGGCCTGGCCGTCGCCAGCAACCACCCCGACGGTGACCCGGAGCCGAAGGAGGCCGACCGGGTGCTGGCCGATGCGGTGGCGGCAGGCGCCGCGTCGGTCGGATTGCGGTTCGTGGGCCACGTCGTGGTGGCCGGCCGGCTCTGGGAGGAGGTCCCCGTGCGGTCCCGGCCCGCGGTGCCGGGATGAGCGTGTTCAGGTCGTGAGGCGGACGATGCCGGGCTCGGTGACGGTCTGGCGGGTGACGATGGCGGTCGGAACCTCGGCCGGCTCGTCGCCCAAGGCCCGGTCCTCCCCCCAGTCGGGGATGAACCCGGCCCGGGCCAGTCGGTCGGCGGCCTCAATGACCGTCAGGCCGGTGACGGAGGGCGGGGTGGTCGTCGTCGGCGGTGCGATGGCGATCTTGGTGGCCGCCAGTTCTTCGGCCCGCGGCTCCCGCCCGGCCAGCTGGCCGCCGTAGACGCCGACCTGGAGGAACCGACAGGCGCCGGGCAGGCCGGTGTCGTAGACGAGGTTCTGCCCGTCGCCGCCGTCGTGCATCAGCGCCGGCCGGCCCTGCACCGTCAGCTCGCGGGCGCCGTGGTTCTCGTCGCTGCGGTACGCCCTGCTCGGCCAGCTGAGCATCACCGTGGTGCCGCCGAAGTCGCCCGGCTCCTGCCACTCGATCGTGGTGTCGTGGTGGATCTTCGGCTGCGAGCGGAAGTCTCCGTCGACCTCCAGGCGAGCGATCGGGCACACCAGCGGGGTCGTCGGGATGGGGAGGGCGTCGACCGGCAGGACCGGTGGCGGTGGCGGCTGGGTCGTGGTGGTGGGGGCGCTGAACGTCAGGGCGACCTCGGTGCCGTACGCGGTCTCGGTGCCGGCTGCCGGGGACTGGCCCGTGACCGTTCGGCCATCGTCTCGCCCCGAGGGCTCCGAGGTCAGCAGACCGGCGCGCGCCAGCAGGTCGCGAGCGTCGGTGGGCGACGTCCCGGACACGTTCGGTACGGCCACCGAGCCGGGCGGCGCCGTGATGGTGACTTGCTCGGCGATGTCGATGAGCACCTGCTCGGCCGGCGTCAGCGGCGCGGCGGGGTCGGGCCAACTTGAGGGATCGTCCCCGTCCTCGGCGACGATCCGGATCCAGTACGCCGTGCACCCGATGGGGCCGGGCTCCAGGTCGGCGGGGTGCACGTGCACCTCGGGACCCGCGCGGCGGTAGAGGTCCGCGATGCGTCCGTCGCCGAGCTCGGTGGGCTCCGAGCTCTGCGGCATCCCCAAGGTGACGATGCCCGAGTACGGGTACGAGAGCTCGACGGTGAAGCCGTCCTGCTCCCAGCGCACCACGTACGGCCAGGGGAAGGGACCGAAGGGCTCGTCCTCGTCGGGCGGCACGAGCTCGGGGGCCGCATCGATCGCCGAGAGGTCCAGGAGGGCGGGAGGGCACAGGAGCTTGCCGCGGTCGGCAGGCGGTGGCGTGTTGCGGGCGTCCGCCGCCGGACCGGCTGCCGCGGTGGGAACGGAAGTGGTGCCCGCTCCACCGGCGCGCAGGTGCTCGTCGCTGTCATCGCGTGCCGCCACCAGGGCGACCGCGGCTCCCGCAGCTACGACCAGCACGATGGCCGCGGCCACGAGCAGGCGTCGGCCGGGGTGGGCGAGTGCGGGCAGCGGGCCGTCGGGCGTGGCCGGGATCGGAGGCGGGTCGCCGGCGGCGCGGGCGAGGGCGTCGAAGCCGTCGCGGAGACGAGCATCGAGGTCGTCGTCAGCCGGGGTGTCGAAGTCGTCGGTCACTGGAGTCCCTTCCGGAGGGTCGATCGGGCCCGGTTGAGGTACTTGCGCACCGAGCCCTCCGAGATGTCGAGCTCGGCGGCGACCGCGGCGGGGGTCAGGTCGCCCCAGTAGGTGAGGAACGTGACGGCGCGCTGCTGCAGCGGCAGCCGGGCCAGCGCCGCGAGGAGGTCCGGGTCCGAGGCCTCGGTGTCCTGGACGGGATCGGAGCGTCGGGCGTAGCGGGCCTCCCGGGCGCTGCGCCGCAGGGCGGACCGGTGACGAGCGCGGACCTCGTTCACCACGGCCCGGGTGAGGTAGGCGCTGCGGTTGGCGACCTGGTGCCAGCCCGGGGTGGTGAAGGACCGCAGCACCGCCGCCGACACCACGTCATCCGCCTCCGAGGGCCCGGCGAGGGCCGCGGCCAGCGCGAGGAGCCGAGGCGCCTGGGCCTCGTAGAGCGCCACGTCCTCGACCGCCCACCCCTGGGGTGGCGCATCCGCCGCCGGTTCCGTCATCACACCCATGAGAGTCCACCGCGGCCGTCCCCGGGTGTCATGGTCCGCGATCGGTCGGTGTGGCGCCCGTCAGCCGATGGCGGGGTTCGTGGACACCGTGACGACCTGGCTCGATGCACCGTCCACGAACTGATCGGCGGGGAGGTCGTCCAACCGGGCGTCCGGGTGGCAGGTGCCGGTCTTGGGGTCGCCCCAGACGGTCACCTGGACGAGGCCGGAGCCCTCGGGATCGGCGTGCTGCTCGATCTCGATGTCGGTCGCACATTCGACGGTGAGCACCACGGCGCCACCTTGGCGTTCGGCCTGCTGGATGGCCAGCGCCACGTGTTCCTCGCCCCCTCCGCACCCGCTCAGGGCCAGCGCGGCCACCACCGCGGTCGCCGTCACGGCGAGCAGGCGGCGGAGGGTCGGGTGCATGCCGACCAGCGTAGGAGGGGGCGGGTGGCGGGCCCGGTGCCGGTACGCTCGGACGTGACCGAAGGCACACCGGCCGGGAGGCCACCGACCAGGGGATGGATGGATCATGACGCGCCAGGGGATCTGGGTGCTGGGCGGGTACCAGAGCGACTTCGCCCGAAACCTGACCCGTGAGGGCGTCGACGTCGACGGGCTGACGGCCGAGGTCGTGCGGGAGACGCTCGCCGATGCCCGGGTGCGGGCGACGGACATCGAGACCGTGCACGTCGGCAACGCCTTCGGCCAGCTGTTCACCGGCCAGGGCCACCTCGGTGCGATGCCGGCCACGGTCGACGAAGACCTGTGGGGGCTGCCGGCGGCCCGGCACGAGGCGGCGTGCGCGTCGGGCAGCGTCGCCGTCCTGGCGGCGATGGCGGAGCTGGAGGCCGGCCGCTACGACACGGCCCTGGTGGTCGGGGTCGAGCTGGAGCGGACGGTGCCAGGCGACACGGCCGCCCAGCACCTGGGCGCCGCGAGCTGGATCGGCCACGAGGGCGCGCCCAAGTTCGTGTGGCCGCAGGCGTTCTCGGAGGTGGCCGACGAGTACGACCGGCGCTACGGCCTCGACGACCAGCACCTCCACGCCTTCGCCGAGATCGCCATGCGCAACGCCAGGGACAACCCGAATGCCCAGACCCGGGATTGGCGGTTCGGCGAGGCCAGCTTCTCCGACGACGATGACGTCAACCCGGTCGTGGCCGGCCGGACCCGCCGCACCGACTGCAGCCAGGTCACCGATGGGGGAGCGGGCATCGTGCTGGCCACCGACGCGTGGGTCCGGGCGCACCCCGAGGCGGTCGCCAGCGGCCGGGCGGCCCGCATCACCGGGTGGGGGCATCGCACCGTGGGCCTGCCGCTCGCCCGCAAGCTCGAGCGCAGCCGGGACCAGAGCCACGTCATGCCCCATGTCCGCGACACGTTCGCCGACGCGCTGAGGCGGGCCGGCCTCGGTTCGGTCGATGACCTCAGCGCGGTGGAGGTGCACGACTGCTTCACGGCGTCGGGCTACCTCGCCATCGACCACACGGGCATCACCGACCCGGGCGAGTCCTGGAAGGCCATCGAGTCCGGCGACATCGAGCGCACCGGCCGCATCCCGGTCAACCCGGGCGGTGGGCTCATCGGCGGCGGTCACCCCGTCGGCGCCACCGGCGTGCGCATGGCGGTCGACGCCCTCCGCCAGGTCACCGGCACCGCCGGCGCCACCCAGGTCGATGGCGCCCGCCGCGTCGGCACCCTCAACATCGGCGGCAGCACGGCCACCACCTGCTCGCTCATCCTCGAAGGAGCACCCACATGACCCCCCTACCGCCGAACTTCGTAGGTGAGCGCGCCCGAACCGGAGCTCTGACCTACGAAGTTCCGAGAGAGGGTTCGAACTTCGTAGGTGAGACTGCCCATGCCGGCGCTCTCACCTACGAAGTTCGATCAGGGGTGGAGGTGGGGTGGTGACCGCGATCGAGGTGGACCGGCTCGAGCGGACGCTGCCGGATGACGACGACCATCCGTACCGGTCCGGGGCGTGGCGGCCGCAGGCCACCGAGTGGCGGGTCGACGACGTGGAGGTGGTCGAGGGCGTCATCCCCGACGACCTCGATGGGCTCTACGTGCGCAACACCGAGAACCCGCTGCACGAGCCCATCACCCGCTACCACCCCTTCGACGGCGACGGCATGGTGCACGCCATCCGGTTCCGCGACGGCACCGCGAGCTACCGGAACCGCTTCGTGCGCACCGAGGGGCTGCTGGCCGAGCAGGAGGCAGGGGCGTCGCTGTGGGCGGGACTGGCCGAGAACCCGAAGGCGGCGCTGCGGACCGACGGCCGCACGGCCCGCGGTGCCATGAAGGACGCCAGCAGCACGGACCTGGTGGTGCACAACGGCGAGGTGCTCACGTCGTTCTGGCAGTGCGGCGAGCTGTACCGGATGGACCCCGAGACGCTCGACACCCTTGGACCGACCCGGTGGAACGGCTGGTTCCCATCCGAAGGCGTGTCGGCCCACACCAAGGTCGACGAGGCCACCGGCGAGCTGTTCTTCTTCAACTACGGGACCGAGTGGCCCTACCTCCACTTCGGCTGCGTCGACCGCACCGGGACGCTCGCCCACTACACGCCGATCCCGCTTCCCGGCCCTCGGCTGCCGCACGACATGGCCATCACCGAGCACTTCGTGGTCCTCAACGACCTGCCGATGCACTGGGACGAGGACCTGCTGCTCAAGGGCGTCCACGCGGTCCGCATGCACGACAAGCCCACCCGCCTGGCCGTCGTGCCCCGGCGCGGCACCGAGGAGGACGTGCAGTGGTTCGAGGCCGACCCGACCTACGTCCTGCACTGGACCAACGCCTTCGAGGACGGCGACGACGTCGTGCTCGAAGGGTTCCACCAGGGCTGCCCGTCGCCCCGCAAACCTGAGATCGGCGACGACATGTGGATGTACCGGTACCTCGCGCTGGACTGGATGGAGACCCGCCTGCACCGCTGGCGGCTCAACCGGCGCACGGGGGTGTGCACCGAGGAGCACCTGCGCGAGGACTTCACGGAGTTCGGCATCATCAACGGCCGCCGCACCGGCCGACCCCACCGCTATGTGTGGGCCGTGCAGGGCAAGCCCGGGTGGTTCCTCTTCGACGGGTTGGTGCGCCACGACACGGCAACCGGCGACGACGACGTGCTGCGCCTGCCCGACGGGGTGTACGGCTCCGAGGTCGGCGTCGCACCAAAGGCCCACGCCGCCGCGGAGGACGACGCCTACATCGTCACGTTCACCACGGACCCGGCGAACGAGCGGTCCGAGTGCTGGATCCTCGACGGCCGCCGCATCAGCGACGGCCCCCTCGCCCGGCTCCGGCTCCCGGAGCAGATCTCGAGCGGGACCCACGCGGCGTGGGCGCCGGGAGGTGCGCTGCCCGCCTGACCCGCGGGTCAAGGTTCAGTAGGGTGCCGCCACCGGCCGCATCCGCCCGCGGCCTCGAAGCCACAGGGGAAGCGAGCCATGGAAGAGCTGTCGGGGAAGGTCGCGGTCATCACCGGAGCAGCATCGGGGATCGGCCTGGCGCTGAGCGCCTCGTTCGCGGCCGAGGGCATGAAGCTGGTGCTCGCCGACATCGAGTCCGAGCCGCTGGAGGCGGCCGGCGCCGGTCTGCCCGAGGGCACCGAGGTGCTGACCGTGGTGTGCGATGTGAGCGATGGCGCCCAGGTCGACGCGCTGCGCGACGCCGCGGTCGAGCGGTTCGGCACGGTCCACATCGTGTGCAACAACGCCGGCGTCGCGGGCGGTGGGCCGGTCTGGGCGCAGTCCCGTGCTGACTGGGACTGGGTCCTCGGTGTCAACCTCTTCGGCGTGATCAACGGGATCACGTCGTTCACGCCGCTGCTGATCGAGCAGGGCGAGGGCCACATCGTGAACACGGCGTCGATCGCCGGCATGATCTCGATGCCCTGGGGCGGCACCTACAACGTCTCGAAGCACGCCGTGGTCACCCTCTCCGAGACGCTGTGGGCCGACCTGCAGCTCGCCGGCGCGGCGGGGGTCGGCGTATCGGTGCTGTGCCCCGGCTGGGTGCAGACCCGCATCGCCGAGTCCGGGCGCAACCGGCCGGTCGATCCCGATGTGCCGCCGACGCCGCGGAGCGACGAGGAGCTGGCGACGCTGGCTCACGTCGGAAGCCTCGTCGCCGAGGGCCTCAACCCGAAGCAGGTCGCAGAGCTGGTCCGCGACGCGGTGCGCTCCGATCGCTTCTACATCTTCACCCACCCCACGTGGATGCCCCTGATCTCGGACCGCTTCGACCGGATCCTCTCGGGCGAGGGGCCGGGCTTCTCGCCGCTGCCGGGCATGGCGGACGAAGCGGACTGAGCGACGAAGCGCGTGAGCGCTCGGTCGGCGGGCGTCAGCTGCCGGAGATGGTGAAGTCCGGCGCCACGTCGGGTGGCGGATCGTCGGCGTGGTGCCCGTCGGGATGGGTGACGGGCTCGAAGCCGGGCGGGAAGCCCATGTCGAGCTTGGCCAGCCAGAACTGGACGTTGGGACCGACGGTGACGGCGAAGAGGACGGTGCCGATGCCGACGGTCCCGCCGAGCGCCCAGCCGAGCGCCAGCGCCGTGAGCTCGATGCCGGTCCGGACCAGGCGGATGGACGGGCCCCGCTCGGCCAGCCCGGTCATGATCCCGTCGCGCGGGCCAGGACCGAGGCGAGCACCGATGTAGAGGCCGATGCCCGGACCGGCGATGACCAGGCCGGCGATCAGCAACCCCCACTGCTGCAGGGTGGACTCCGGTTCCGGGAGCAGAGGGATGACGACGTCCATCGTCATGCCGATCAGGATCGCGTTGAGGATGGTGCCGAGGCCGAGGCGCTGGCGCAGCGGGATCCAGCCCAGGACCACGACGAACGCGACGAGCACGCTGACCGTGCCGATGGGGATGCCGGTGCGGTCGGAGATGCCCTGGTGGAGCACGTCCCACGGGTCCAGGCCGAGGTCCGCTTGCACGATGCACCCGAAGGCGATACCGCACAGGACCAGGCCGGCGACCAGGGGGAGGAGGCGGCGTCGAACCTCGGGCCACGGGGGGATGGCGAAGAGGCGAGACACGGAGGCGACGCTAACGGGGAGGGCTCGCCACGCCCGAGTCAGATCTCGCAGCCGTCGGGGCCGCACGCGTCGGCGCCCTCGGCGCCGGCGACGACCTGGACCGGGGCCGGCTCACGTGTGAGCCAGCCCTGCTCGATGAGGTCGCGCAGGGTCTCGGGCGGCTGGGCACCCGAGACGCCGAGGCGGCCGTCGACCACGAAGAAGGGCACGCCGGCGATCCCGATGCTGCGAGCGGCGTCGATGTCCTGGCGGACCTCGTCGGCGAAGGCGTCGCCGGCGAGCACGGCGTCGACCTCGTCGGGGTCGAGGCCCACGCTCAGCGCCCGCTCGCGCAGGGTGTCGGCTTCCCCGATGGGCAGCCCGTCGGTGAAGTACGCCGTGCCCAGGGCGTGCTTGAGCTCGAGCTGCACGCCGCGCACCCGGGCGAGGTGGAGGAGGCGGTGGGCGTCGAACGTGTTGCCGCCGACCGCCTTGTCGAAGCGGAAGTCGATGCCCCGCTCGGCACCCAGGCTCACGATCCGGGCCTGCTGGGCCTTGATCTGGCCGACCGTGGTGCCGTACTTCTGAGCGAGGCGCTCCTCGAGCGGTTGCTCGTCGCGCTTCGGGGCGGCCGGGTCCAGCTGGTACGAGTGCAAGACGACCTCGACGTCGTCGGCGTGCTCGTACCCGTCGAGGGCGATGCCCAGGTTGGCCAGGCCCACGTAGCACCAGGGGCACACCACGTCGGACCACACATCGACTCGCATCGCACGCTCGCTCTCGTTTGGAGGGACGCTCTTCCAACCGCCTCGGGCCGGTCGATGTTCCCGGTTCGCTGTCAGACCCCTTCCGTACCGTTCGGCCATGCTCCTCGCCACCACGTGCCCCGCGTGCCGCACGGTCGGTCCGGCCCCCTGCGCGGCGTGCATCGCGGCGATGGCGCCGTCGGTGGCGGTGCCGGTCCCGCCAGGGCTCGACGCGTGTCGCGCTCTGCTCGACTACGACGGCCCGGCCCGCCAGGTGGTGGCCCAGCTGAAGTACCGCAACGCCCGCTCCACCGCGGTGTGGCTGGCATCGGGCATTGCCGGGCTCGTGCGGGCCGACGAGGTGGATCTGGTGACGTGGGCGCCCACCACGGACCTGCGGCGGCGCAGCCGCGGGTTCGACCACGCCGAGGTGCTGGCACGGAAGGTGGCGTCCGAGCTGAAGTGCCCGTGCTGGTCGGTGCTGCGGCGGATGCCGGGCCCGCCGCAGACCGGACGGACCCTGATCGAACGCCGCGACGGACCCGAGTTCGCCGCCCGGCGCACCGTCAAACGAGCGTCGGTGCTCGTCGTCGACGATGTCGTGACCACTGGCGCCACGTTGGCTGCGGCGGCATCGGCCCTGCGCACGGTGGGCGCAGCGAGGGTCGTCGGCGTGGCCGCCGCGCACCCGCGGTGACCGGTCTACGATCCGATCACCATCCCCCATACGGAGGTCATGCCGGTGCAGGTCACGGTCAGTCGTCGCCACACGCAGGTGCCCGAGAGCTTGAGGGTCATGGCCGAGGAGAAGATCGGGCGGCTCGGCCGCTTCGTCGAGGGCCTCGACCACGCCGAAGTCCACTTCTGGGAACACAAGAACCCCCGGATCGCCGACAAGGAGGTGTGCGAGGTCACGATCGAGGGCCACGGTCACCACGTTCGGTGCAAGGTCCAGGCGCCGGATGGGTACCAGGCGATCGACAAGGCCTACGACAAGCTCGAGCACCAGCTGCACAAGCTCAAGACCAAGCTCGCTCGTCGCAACCACGGCCGGCCGAAGGCCCACAAGAAGGTCGACGCGCTGGGCGCGGTCGCCGTGGTGGAGCCCGAGGTGATCGACGAGGACGTCGAGATCGACGAGATCGACGACCACGGGCCCAAGATCGTGAAGTCGAAGCGCTTCGCCATCCATCCGATGTCGGCCGAGGAGGCCGCCGAGCGCATGGAGCTCATCGGGCACGGGTTCTTCTTCTTCACCAACGTGGAGACGTCGCGCTCCGCGGTCGTCTACCGCCGTGAAGACGGCAACGTCGGCCTCATCGACGAGGCCGACTGAACCAGCGGACCTGCTCCGCCCGATGGGCAGCGTCGCTCAGTCGTCGTCGGGCAGCGGCGCGATCGCGTCGAGCGCCTCCACCGAGGGGCAGAACCAGAACGAGCCCGTCGTCGGCGTCGTGTACCGCAACATGCGGTCGGTGAGCCCGTCGTCCACCAAGCCGTACATCGTGCGGAGCTGGAGGTCGAACCGGTCGGTGTCGGCGCCGAACGCTACGAAGTGGAGGCCCTGCTGCACGGCGATCGCCCACGGCACGCTGCGCCGGTAGACCACCAGCTCCTCGCCGTCGTCGTCTTCGACCTCGGCGCGCCCGATGTGGGAGTCGGCTGGCTTGACGTCCGGCGGCAGCTCGAGGCTGTCGGCCTTGGTCCGCCCGAACACGAGCTCCTGCTCGCGCACCGGCAGGGCCGCGAACGCGTCGAGGTCGTGAACGAACCGCATCGACATGGCGTAGCAACCGCCGGCGCCGGGCTGGTCGTCGGCCACCACCGCCTTCACGGGCGCGTCATCGAGGAACGGGTTGGCGGTCCCGTCCACGAAGCCGGTCAGGTCGCGGGAGTCGTGGTACACGAACGCCGGGAGGTCCAGCGCCAACGTGGCGATCGGGTCGAGCGCCTTCACCACCGCCCGGATCACATCGACGACCAGGTCGTTGGCCGGGCCGTGGACCCAGACCCACAGGTCCTGCTGGGTGGCCGGGGCGTGGAGCCCGGCGGCGTCGTTGTCATAGCCCGGGAAGGGCGTCACCGCCAGGGTCGGCAGCGACTCCGGGAACAGCGCCCACAGGGCCGGCCCGAACCCGATGACGAGGTTCGTGCCGCCGTTGGTCCGGTGCTGGGCGTTGGCCAGCCGCACCCCGAGCAGCGCTTCGCCGACCGAGGCGGGGACCGCGCCCTCGCGCAGGTGGAACTCGAGGTGGTGCTGGGCTCGGGTGCCCTCGGCGAAGATGCCGTACTGGTGGCGGGCCACGGGTCCTCCAGGTGCGAGACGGGTGGTCGGGAAGCGGGACCGGCGCATCCTATGGAAACCCCGGCTGCCCTTCGGTCGCCCGATCTGCGTTCGGTATCCGGGCGCGTACACTTGCGGACCTCATGGCTGTTCTCGACAAGCTCCTCCGCGTCGGCGAAGGCAAGAAGGTCAAAGCCCTTCATGGCCTCGTTCCCGACATCAATGCACGCGAATCCGAGCTCCAGAAGCTCTCCGATGCCGCGCTCCAGGCCAAGACGGCCGACTTCCGCCAGCAGCTCGACAACGGTGCGGACCTGACCGACATCCTGGTCGACGCCTTCGCGGTGACCCGCGAGGCCGCCAGCCGCACGATCGGCCAGCGCCACTACGACGTCCAGCTCATGGGCGGCGCCGCCCTGCACTACGGCTGGATCGCCGAGATGAAGACGGGCGAGGGCAAGACCCTCACCTCGACGCTGCCGATGTACCTGAACGGTCTCACCGGCAAGGGACTGCACGTCATCACGGTGAACGACTACCTGGCGCGGCGCGACTCGGAGTGGATGGGCGAGATCCTCGGCTGGCTCGGCCTGTCGATCGGGCTGATCCTCCCCGACGGCGGTGACTCCAGCTTCAAGCGGTCGCAGTACGCCTGCGACATCACCTACGGCACCAACAACGAGTTCGGCTTCGACTACC
>CAZCVS010000047.1:0-12087 GCA_964501845.1 uncultured Iamiaceae bacterium | reverse complement strand
GCACATGGTGCAGGCGTCGGTGTCGAGCAGCTGCTTCCAGGTGAAGTCCTCGACGACCGACGCGCCGAAGTTCTCCAGCTCGGTCTCCATGAGGTTGGGCATGGGCCGCATGGCGCCCTTCGGGCGCTCCTTGTCCTTCAGGAACATGTTGAGCGGTGATGTGAACATGTGGCGCATCATCGTGACGGGGAGGATCACGAGGAACACGATGAACGAGATCACGTGGACGCCCCACCAGAGCTGGTGCAGGTTCGAGAGGCTGTCGGTGCCCATGCCGTCGACGGCGAGGGCGATGGGGTAGCCGATGATCGACCACTTCTCGAACGACGGGGAGCCCTCGAGGGCGATGCGCCAGCCCTCGGCCAAGAAGCCGGTGAGGGCGAGGGCGAACAGCGTGCCGAGGCCGAGCGCGTGGTCGGACTTGGTCTTGATGCGGATCCGGTACGGCCGGACCACGTAGCGGCGCACGATGGCCCAGCTGACGCCGACGAGCAGGAAGAGGCCGGCCACATCGCCGATCAGCGAGTACGCCTGGTAGGTCGTGCCGTGCAGGAACTTCCAGCTCTCGGGGACCTGGTGGTTGATCTCCAAGATGGTGGTGACCGCCAGCAGCACCAGGAACGAGAAGTAGATGAAGCTGTGCATGACGCCGGCGGCGGGATCGCGCAGCAGGGTCTGCATGTAGACGCCGGAGCGGTAGTTCTCGGCCCGGGTCTTGGCGTTCTTGGTGGTGGTGGAGCGCTTGTCCGGTGCGCCGCGCTCCCAGTTCTTGGTGCGGTTCGCGAACATCACCGCGCCGTAGATGATGACCACCGGCATGACGATGTAGAAGGCCAGCTTCACCGCGGACGGGATGTTGAAGAAGACCTCGCGGCCGATGGGCGAGTCGTCGTGCCACTCGGTGATCAGCGGGACCACGCCCGAGATGGCCGTGAAGGCGGCGACCCCCACGCCCAGCCCGATGACGAGGTGGTGGGGCTTGACCCGCTTGTCGGCAGTTGTCTCTTCAGTAGCCATAGCAAGGCCAAACGTACTCGCGCCGTTCGGGCCGGACCGATTCTACGAAGGCGTCCGGGTCGACCCTGCGGGGCCGCACGGATCTGCAGGTCAGGCCGGGGCCTCGACCACCCAGGTCGAGGTCCGCAGCGCACCCATCCCGATGGTTCCTCCCGGCACGATGTGACCGGCGTACCAGCCGGCCTTGCCGGCGAAGACCCACTCCGCGGGCAGGGTGACCGACCCGGTGTGCGACGGGTTCGTCCATCCGGGCTCGGGCTGGTTGCTGCGCCACCCCTTCACCCGCACGACGCGGCCCTCGACTCGGGCGCACACCTTCCACGGCAGCGGCCGGGCCACGTTGCCCGAGGCGAACGGCGTGCGCAGCGAGACGGCGCCGTGGGCCCGGAAGTACGGGGAGCGGGCGGTGTCCCACGTGTAGACGTTCAGCTGCCAGTTGGCCCCGTAGACGATGTTCTTGGCCACGACGATCGAGCGGAACCGCGACCCGTCGATCCGCACCCGCAGGGCCAGGCCCTGCTGGGCCCAGTTGCCACGGGAGTCGGTCCAGCTGGCACACGACTGCTGATCGGTCGCCGCCTTGGTCGACGGCGGCCAGATCACCGTCCGGGTGGCTGATCCTCCCGGGGTCCCCTTGTTGGACCGCGGCGCGTCGATCCGCACCGCCCCGGGGCCGAGCTTGAGCGTGTAGCGGTCGGTCCCGTCGCGGGTGAGGTAGTGCTGGACGAGGTTCGGCTTCTTCGAGCGGTCGTAGAGCACGGCCTCGGTCCGCTGGCATGCCGTCGCGACCAGCGCCACAGCCGCCACCACGATGGCGAGGCGTAGCCCCCGCGCCGACGTGCGTCGCATGAATGTCCCCTGCCGACCGGCCTCCCACGGGCCGTTCGGTGCCGCGAAAGCTAGCGAGAGACGGGACCGTCCGTCGACTTTTCTGTGACAGGTGGCACACAGGTCACCCGGGCCTCGATCCCGGGCTCGGGCCGCGGGGCGGGCCTCAGCCGTAGATCTGGCGGTCCAGCTCGCGGACGCGGGCGGCCAGCTGGCCGAGCAGCTTCTGGGCCAGACCGGGCACTTCCTCGATCACGCCCGCGAACTCGCGGGCGCTGAGCACGAGGGTGGTCAGCTGGGTGTCGGCGGTGACCGTGGCGGTGCGGGGCCCGTGGTCGAGCAGCGCCAGCTCGCCGATGGAGTCTCCGGGGCCGAGCGTGCCGACCTTGCGTCCGTTGCGCCTGACCGTGGCCGTGCCGTCGACGATGACGAAGGCCTCGCGGCCGACGTCACCCTGGTCGACGAGCACGTGGCCCGCCGCGACGGTCACCTCGTTCGACGCCTTGGCGATGCGGCCGAGGTCTCGCTTGGACAGCGCCGAGAACAGCGGGATCTCGGCAAGGTGTTCCAGGTGCTTCGTACGAGGAGCCATGGCGACCGAGCATACGGATGCGTCGCGACGTGTGCTGAGGATCTTGGGTTGGGTAGCGCCGAAGGGCGGCTTCAGGCGCCGGCGGTTGCCTGCTTGGCGACGGCTTCGGCGGCGGCCTTGATGGCTTCGGGGTCGCCGAGGGCGCGCTCGAGGGCGGGCTTGGCCTCGAGCGGGCGGGCGTCGTCGCCGAGCTCGTAGACGAGCGGGACGCCGGTGGGGATGTCGAGCCCGGCGATGTCGTCGTCGGCGATCTGGTCGAGGTGCTTCACGAGGGCCCGGAGGCTGTTGCCGTGGGCGGCGACCAGCACGGTCCCGCCGCCGGCGAGGTCGGGCACGATGGCGTCGAACCAGTACGGGAGCATCCGGGCGACCACGTCGGCCAGGCACTCCGACCGCGGCAGCACGTCGACCGGCAGGCCGGCGTAGCGCGGGTCCTTGTTGGGGTCGAAGGCGTTGCCGGCCGCGGTGGGCGGCGGTGGGGTGTCGTAGCTGCGGCGCCACACCTTGACCTGAGCCTCGCCGTACTCCGCGGTGGCCTCGGCCTTGTTGCGGCCGGTGAGGTCGCCGTAGTGGCGCTCGTTCAGCCGCCAGTGGCGCTTGACCGGCAGCCACAGGAGGCCCATGGCGTCGAGGGCCAGGTTGGCGGTGCGGATCGCCCGGGTCTGCAGCGAGGTGTGGACGACGCCGGGGGTGATGCCGGCCTCGGCCATCAGCGTGCCGGCCGCGGCCGCCTCGTCGCGGCCCTTCGCGGAGAGGTCCGCGTCCCACCAGCCGGTGAAGAGGTTCTCGGCGTTCCAGGTGCTCTGGCCGTGGCGGAGTAGGACGAGGGTCGACGTCATGACCGGCGAGGGTAGCGGCGCGTCGGCCGGTGCTCGTAGCCCGCCGCAACGTCTGAGGCGAAGCCTCAGACGTTCCGGTTGCGGCGGAGGAGGACCTCTTGGCTGACCGAGGCGACGTGGACGCCCTCCTCGGTGAAGACGTGGCCGACGGTGAGGCCCCGCGACGAGATCAGCCCGTGGCAGATCATCGCGGTGAGGTGCCACTCCTGGGCCCGGATCGGTCGGTGGAACCAGATGGCGTGGTCGAGGCTGAACGCCATGAACGGGTGCTGGTCCGGCGGATCGTTCGGTCCCGGGCGGTCGGGGCGGAGGGCGACCACCGCGTCGGTCGGGTAGTCGTCGGACATGTAGGCCAGCGCACAGGCGTTGAGCACCGGGTCGTCGCCGAGGTCCGCGTTGATGTGCATCCACCCGCGGGAGCGCCCGGCGAGCTCTTCGACGGGGACGGTGGCCCGCTCGAACATGGAGCTCCACGAATCTTGGTGGAGGGCGCTCGGCGGCGGCGCTTCGGGCAGTTCGGCGATCTGGACCTCCGGCGCGTCCTCGTCGACCTGGAAGCTGACCGAGACCGACAAGATGGCACCGGTGGCCTGACGGGCGGTCACGGTGCGGGTCACGAAGGAGCGGCCGTTGCGGACCCGGTCGACCTCGTAGCGCACGGGCTCGGTGTGGTCGCCCCGGCGGATGAAGTAGGCGTGCAGCGAGTGGACCCGGTACTGCGGCTCCACGGTGTGGGCCGCGGCGCGCAGGGCCTGGGCGACGATCTGGCCACCGTAGAGGCCACCCCAGGGGTACCGGGGGCCGGTGCCGACCCAGACGTCGGGACCGTGCGGTTCGAGCGTGAGCATGGCCACGAAGTCGGTCGTCGGGTCACCCATGAGGGTCATGGTGCCACGCCATCGCGGCCCGTTCGGCAACCGGCGGTGGCCCGAACGCGGCTGGCCGGGGTCCGCGCGGCCCGGGGGCGGGCCGGACGGCGCCGGTATGCTCGGCCGTCGGACGGGGAGCGTTCCAGGTGACGGACGGAGTCGGTATGGCGGTGAGCGAGGACCAGGCCACGCCGCCCTGTCGAGGGATCTCGCCGCTCGTGGTCCACGCGGCGGCGGGCCTCGTGCTGGTGGCGGTGTTCGGCCTGTTCGCGCTGGGGACGAGCCGCCAGAGCCGCGAGCAGAACCAGCTGGCGGCCGCCGACCAGGGGTCGGACCTCTACTACGCGTCCCAGCTCCAGGCGGAGCCGCAGACCATCATCCTCAACCGCAACCGGATGCCGCTCGAGCCCTACGTGGTCTCGCGCCTCGTGGAGGAAGGGGCGACCCGCGGCCGGATCCTCGAGGTGGGCAAGCAGGTCGGCGTGGCCGTCGCCGTGGTGTCGCTGGTGGTGCTCGCCGGCTTGATGTGGCGGGGCTCCGGTCCCGTCCCTGCGGTGGCCGTCGTCTCGGTGGCCGCCCTCACCGTGTACCAGTTCAAGGCGCCGTACCTGCAGCCCGACCTCCTGTACTAAGGGCTGTTCGCCGCCGCGTTCTTCTCGCTCGCGGCTGTGCTGCGACGACCCCGTCCGATGCTGGCCGCCTCGGCCGGGTTCCTGGTGGGGCTGGCCCAGCTGGCGAAGTCCGGCGCCCTCGTGATGCTCGGTCTGTTCGTGGTCGTCGCCGCGGTGACCACGCTCTGGCGGTTGCGCTCGGACCGCCCCGAGGCCGGCCGCATGGCCGCGTCGCTCGGGGCGGCCGTGCTGCTCTTCGTCTGCGTAGTCGCGCCCTATGCCGCCAACAGCCAGGCCCGCTACGGGAGCGCCGCCTACAACGTCAACACCACCTACTACGCCTGGTACGATGCCTGGTCCGAGGTCGTCGAGGGGACCCTCGCGCACGGCGACTCACAGGGTCCGGCGCAGCTGACGGCGGACGAGATCCCGTCGCCGGCCCGCTATGCCCGCACCCACGGAGTGGGCGACGTGATCGCCCGCTTCCACCACGGCTTCGACCGCACCGTCGAGGTGGTCTCGCACTCGTACGGGTACGCCGCGTTCTGCGCCGTCCTCGTCGGGATCGCCCTGCTCCTCGCGCTGATCCAGCCGAGGCGGGTGGCGCGGTGGGCCCGGGCCCGGCTCCCGCTCGTGTGCTTCGGGGCGCTCACCTTCGTGGCCTACCTGCTGACCTCGATGTGGTGGGTCCCCATCAGCGACGGCAACCGGTTCGTGCTGTGCCTGTTCCTGCCGCTCGTCGTCGTCTCGGTCGAGGCCATCAACCGCCTGGGTCGCGGCATCGACATCCCGATCGGTGCCCGGGTGATCGACGCGGCCTCGTTCTCGCTGATCTCGGTGACGGCGGGCGTCCTCGTGTTTGGCAGCTGGGCGACGTTCTCCCTCGCCCCTGAGGTGTACGGGGGCACGTGATGCACTGCGACGTCCTCCGGCCCGGCCTGCCCATCGCCGGCTTCCTGCTCGTGTTCGGGCTCACCGTGGTCTTCGCCCAGCGGCGGGCTCCGCGGAGCCGGGCCCGCCTCGCCCTCGGCGTCGGCTCGCTGCTCCTCGCGGTGCTGGCCGCCGCGTCCGTCCCATCGGTCGCCTGCGAGGTGCAGCCGTCGCCCCCCACGGCACCCCGGGCCGCGCTGGTCGACGCGCCGCCGAGCCCAGCGACCCCGCCGCCCCCCTCGAGCACCGGGGGCACCGCGACATGAGCCCACCCACCGGGGCGAACGCCCGGCTCCTGGGCCTGCTCATCGTGGCCATGGTCGTGGTGGCCACGGCCTTCGCGTTCACGCAGTCGGGGACCATGGGCATCGAGCCGTTCGAGGTCGTGGTCCTCAATGACTCGGACGCACCGGTCAACCTGAGCATGTGCGAGTTCGGCGACTGCGGCGACGAGCGCGACACCCTCCGGGTCGAGGCCGGTGCCGAGCTGATCGTGTCCGCCATCACCGACAGCAACATGCGCCCGCAGCGGATCGCCGATGGTGACGGCGAGGCGCTCGGCTGCCTGCCCTTCCTCTTCCGCACGAACCCGCCCGTCGAGGATCTGGTCGTCCCGGTGTCCGACGCCGTGCCGTGCGACGACGACTTCGGGGCGTCCGAGGTGACCGAGCAGGACTGGCCCTCCGCTACGAGCGGTTGACCGGGTGCGCGTCAGGACCGCTCGGCCACCTGGCTGCGGAGGTCGTCGTACATCGCCTGGGCGATGCGCCGGGCGCCCTCCTCGTTGGTGTGCACCTCGTCGAAGTAGATCTCGTCGCCGGCACCCTCCAGCACCGAGGTGAGGTCGACGGTGCCCTCGGGCAGGCGGGCCCGGACTTCGTCGGCCACGGGCGTCTCGTCGTAGAAGCGCGCCGGTTGGAAGTACGAGGCGTACTCGGCGCCGGCATCGGTCGCCAGCGATCGGGCGAGGCGCTGGCCGCGCCTGTAGACGCCGACGATGTTGTCGACGATCTCGTCCTCGGGTGCAGGGAGGTCTGAATCCGACCCCGCTGTGCCGGCGCCCAGCGCCTGGGCGAGCAGGCTCGTGCGGCGCCAGGCGGACCAGACGTCGTCGTCGGCATCGGGCGACGACGGCCCGCCGGCGTAGATGCCCTGGTAGAGCTGGGGCTGGTCGGTGGCCGGCTGCGACAGGTGCTGGGAGATCTCGTTGGCACCGTCGTAGAACACCACGAGGTCGGGGAGCGGGCGGCGGGTCGCCAGGGCCTGCTCGAGGCGGAGCATGGACTGGTAGTTCGAGTCGGCCTGGACGCCGAAGTTGACGACCTGCACCGGGCGGCCGTCGGCCTCGGCCAGGCGGGCGAACTCGGACGGGATGGTGTGGTCGTCGCGCTGGCCCTCGCCGAACATCGTGGAGCCGCCGAAGAACCACACGACGGGCCCCTCCCCCGCGTCGGCGGACGCCCGGACGTTGTCGCGGATGTTCAGGTACGTCCCCGAACGATCGCGGTACCCGGTGTATGTGTACGGCTGGGTCTCGTAGCCCTGCTGGTGGAACTCGCGGAAGTAGTCGGCGGCCCAGGGGCTGTCGGCGAACGCCGGCGAGTCGGCCCGCACGTCGTCGCGCCCGGGTACCGTCCCCGCTGGTAGCGGCGGACGGGCGCCCACGAACGGGAAGGTCTCGCCCGACCTGTCAGTGTCGAGCGTGCGGTTCCAGATGGCGCCGGCGCCGAGATCCAGCCCCACCAGGACCAGCACCACCGCGAGCGTGCCGGCCAGGCGCGGGGTGCGCCGCCGCGTCGGGATCCCGTTGGCGCCGCTCCGGCCGCGGCGGGGCACCTTGACGCGAGGGGCGGCCCAGGTGGACTCGGCCTCGACCTTGGTCCACCCCATGGCCTCCCGGCCGACGAGCGCGGCCGTCCCCCGGGCGATCAGGGCGATGCCCTCGGCGACCACCAGCGCCACCAGCGCGAGTGCGGCGCCCACGATCCCGCCGACCAACTGCACCGACCGGTCGAGCCCGCGCCGAGCGGTCCGGGACACGAGGGCGACGACGGTGACGGCGATCGCCGCAGCCAGGTACACCGCTGCCCGGCGCGGCCCTTCGCCCAGCGCGGCGACGCGGCTGGCGAAGAGCAGGGGCGCGGCGCGCACCACGATGCCGACCGCGCTGCCGAGCCCCGACGTGCCCCGAGGCGCGACAGGGACGTCCGGGGACCACATCCGTCCGTTCGCCTGCTGCGTCGCTGCCACGTCGTAGACCGGCCCGGTCAGAAGAACGTGTAGACGACGAACGGCGCAGCGGTGTGCGCCGTCACGGCGAGGACGGCGGTGACGAGCAGGACCACGAGGACGGGCACGAGCCACAGGGCCCCGACCGTGGACGAGAGCTGGAAGAGGTCCCGCAGCAGCAGGCCGAGGTGTCGGAGTCGCCGCACGTCAGGAGCCTGCCCGGTCCAGCACGGTGCCGGCGGCATGTGCGCCGATCGCGTCGGCGACGCGGCGAGCGCCGTCCTCGTTGGTGTGCACGGCGTCGATGTAGGTGGCGGGCGTGTCGTCGAGGGCTCCGGACAGGTCGACGATGTGGTCGGGCAGCCCGGCCACGACCTTTCGGGTGATCTCGTCGTCGGCCGCCAGTGCCGTGGCCTGGAAGAACGCGAGCACCGGCACGTTGTGCTCGGCACCGATGCGCTGGGCCAGGACGACGCCGCGCCCGTAGGTGCCCAGGGTCAGCTCGGCGACCTCGTCGGGACCGGGCTGCTCCTGCGCGGCGGTCGCGCCCGCGGGCTGGCCCACGAGCCAGTCCCACCCCTGGACCACCAGGCTGGCGTCGCGCCACCGGGTCCACAGCGAGCGGGTGCCGCCCGGGGTCGAACTGCGCCCGAGCACGAACGGGAGCCACGTGGCCTGGTTCGTGGGGCTGGCGACCTGCGCGGCCACGTCGTTGACGCCGTCGTAGAGGACGACCAGGTCGGGCACCGGGTGCCGGGCCAGGAGCTGCTCGAGCAGCAGCGCCTCCTGGTAGCTGGTGAACCCGGGGACGGCGAAGTTCCGCACCCGGACCGGCTGGCCCGCCGCCTCGCTCGCCCGGGCGAGCTCCGACGCGATGGTGTGCTCGTCGCGCTGGCCCTCGCCGAACGCCGCCGAGCCCCCGAGGACCCAGACCTCCTTGGTGGCGCCCTCAGGCACATACCCGGAGCGCTCGCCATCGCGGACCTCGACGCAGGAGCCATTGGTGTCGCGGATGCTCCGGACGAGGAACTGCACGTAGTCGTACTGGAGGGCGTCGGCCTCCTGGAGGCAGGTCTCGCCCCATGCGGCGCCGGCGAGGGCCGGGCCGCCGGCCCGGGTCGCGGGTGACGCGTCGGGAAACCCGGGCACGTCCGGCTCGACCTCGCCCAGGATCCGGGTGGTGCGCTGCACCCACGACGGGACCTGGGGCTGCGGCAGCACGCTCCCGGCCACGGCATCGAGCACCACCAGTGCGGCCAACCCGAGGACCAGCCGCGACACGCGGGGTCCGCCGGCTCGGCGCGGCGGGATCCGCCCCGGCACGTCGGGGGCCCATGGCCGGTCGGCGCGGTCTTGGTCGGCGAGGTCGCGCACGCGCCAGGTGCTGGTGGGCGTGCCCACGGCACCGGTCAGCGGGTTGCGCCGCCGGATGGTCGACAGGGCCCGCCCCGGCAGGCTGACCACGACGTCGACGATGCCCACGCCGACGGTTGCGATGAGCGCCGCCGCGCCCGTCCCCACCCGGAGGGCGGCCTCGTCGAGGAGGTGGGCCGCTCGGGGGCTGACCGCGGAGGCGACTGCAAACACCACCATCGCCGTGACTGCGATGGCGACGAGCGTCCACGACTCCCGGTACGCGAACCACAGGACGACGATCCCGAGCCCGATCGACCGCATCGCGATGCCGCGCCAGTGGTGGCCGGCCGGGACGGCGCCGGGTTCGGTGTCGGTGGCCTTGGGCCAGCGGCGAGCGGCCGACTCGGAGGCGGTGCGCGCCTCGCCTCCATCGGTCCCCTCCACAACCGCCATACTACCGGGGTGCAAGTCCTGGGGGTCAGTGGCCTGTACCACGATGCGGCGGCAGCACTGGTCCGCGACGGCGAGGTGGTCGCCGCCGCGCAGGAGGAGCGGTTCACCCGTCGCAAGCACGACGCCTCGCTGCCCAAGAACGCCATCGCCCACTGCCTCGAGGCCGGGGGTGTGGGGCCGGGCGAGCTTGACGGCGTCGTGTACTACGAGAAGCCGCCGCTCACGTTTCTGCGCCTGCTGCGCACCCGCTTCCAGTCCGCCCCGCGCGGCTTCTGGACCTTCCGCCGGGCGATGCAGGACTGGAGTCGCAAGAAGCTGTGGGTCGGCTACGAGCTCGAGACGCTCCTGCTCTCTCTCGGCCAGCCCCGCCCGCGCAAGATCTGGTACGCCGAGCACCACGTCAGCCACGCCGCGAGCGCGTTCTACCCGTCGCCGTTCGAGTCGGCCGCCGTGCTCACGTTCGACGGCGTCGGCGAGTTCGCCACCACCAGCATCGGGCTCGGCGTCGGCCGCCGGCTCAACCTGCTCGAGGAGATCGACTTCCCCAACTCGATCGGGCTGCTCTACTCCGCCTTCACCGTGCACTGCGGCTTCCGGGTGAACTCGGGCGAGTACAAGCTGATGGGCTTGGCCCCCTACGGCAAGCCGGTCTACGTCGACCAGATCCTCGGCGACATCGTCCAGATCCACGACGACGGCTCGTTCTCCATGGACCAGTCGTGGTTCGACTACCTCGCCGGCGACCGCATGGTCAGCAAGCGCTTCGCCGAGCGGTTCGGCCCGGCCCGCCAGCCCGAGGGCCCGCTCACCCTGCGAGAGGCGAACCTCGCCCGTTCGGTGCAGGAGGTCATCGAGCTGATGGTGCTGGCGGTGGCCCGCCACGCTCGTGAGCTCACCGGCCAGACCCGTGCCGTGCTGGCGGGCGGCGTGGCGCTGAACTGCGTGTCGAACGCCCGGCTCCTGCGCGAGGGACCGTTCGACGAGATCTGGATCCAGCCGGCCGCCGGTGACGCCGGTGGCGCGCTGGGGGCGGCGTTCCACGGCTACCACTCCGTCCTCGAGCAACCCCGCGTCGTGGACGGCTCGACCGACAAGATGCAGGGGACCTACCTCGGACCGGCGTTCGACGACGCCGAGGTCGGCTCCTGGCTCGATGAGCAGGGCTACCCGCACGAGGTGCTTGCTCCCGACGACCGAGCCGCCGCCATCGCCCGGCGCCTGGCCGACGGTCGCATCGTCGCCGTGGTGCAGGGGCGCATGGAGTACGGGCCCCGCGCCCTCGGCAACCGCTCGATCCTCGCCGACCCCCGCTCCCGCACGATGCAGTCCGACCTCAACTTGCGCACCAAGCAGCGCGAGTCGTTCCGCCCGTTCGCCCCCGCAGTGCTCGAGGAGCGGGTGGGCGACTGGTTCGACCTCTCGGCGCCGTCGCCCTACATGCTCCTCACCGCGCCGGTCTCCGAGCAGCAGCGCATCGACCCCGGCGCCTCGGCAACCGACGCCGTCACCGGGACGGGCGACGGCTCGCCGGAGGGTGCGGACGGGTCGGAGGCGATAGGCGCGAGCATCCGGGAGCAGCTGGAGCGGGTCCGCTCCACCATCCCCGCGGTGACCCACGTTGACTGGTCGGCCCGCGTGCAGACGGTGCCGGCGGGCAACGAGCACCTGCGCCCGATCCTCGAGGCGTTCGAGGAGCTGACCGACTGTCCCGTCCTGGTGAACACGTCGTTCAACATCCGCGGCGAGCCCATCGTGTGCACGCCCGAGGATGCCTACCGGTGCTTCGCCCACACGGGCATCGACGACCTCGTGATCGGGTCGCACCTGCTCGCTCGCGAGGAGCAGGACCTCGACGCGGTGGCCCTCGAGCCGCTCGTGCTCGAGCTGGACTGACCCGCCGCACGGACCTCCACCGACGCAGCCACCCGAAGGAGTGCTCCGCAGAGGGCTGCTGACGTGGTCTTCGACGCGCCTCGAATGGAGTTGATAATCAGAGACTCAAGTTTTATACTGTTCCCAGTTCATTCCGATCTCCGCAGCGCCCAACGCTGTGCCACCAGAATCCCAGATAGAGGAGCAGTCCCCATGCCCAAGGCCGTCGGCATCGATCTCGGCACCACCAACTCGGTCGTCAGCGTCTTGGAGGCCGGCGACCCCATCGTGATCCCCAACGCAGAGGGATCGCGCACCACCCCGTCGGTCGTGGCGTTCGCCAAGAACGGCGAGGTCCTCGTCGGCGAGGTGGCCAAGCGCCAGGCGATCACCAACCCCGACCGCACCATCCGCTCGGTCAAGCGCCACATGGGCACCAACTGGAGCATCGACATCGACGGCAAGGCGTACACGAGCCAGGAGATCTCGGC
>CAZCVS010000046.1:0-12129 GCA_964501845.1 uncultured Iamiaceae bacterium | reverse complement strand
GGGGGCCGGGGTCGGCACCTTGGGGTGGACCCGGTGGTGGCGGTTGATCCGGTGGCGGACGAACAGCGCCACGATGCAGCAGGCCACCACGATCGCCCCGGTGAAGCCGAGGAACGAGAGCAGGAACCAGTTCACCTCCGAAAGGGTACCGGCGGCTCGAACGACGGCAAGGGCGGTCCCGTGGGGATGAGCGATCCGTCGGCGTGGATGACGCGGATGCGGTGGCCGTAGCGGTCGATCCACTGAGCGACGCACGCCAGCTCGTCGGCCAGCGCCTTGGGGAGCGGGGCGCCGGGGGCGGACGCATCGCCGGGCGCGGGGGCCTCCAGCGCATCGGGTGCCGATGGGTCCAGGTCGAGCGGCAGCGGCACGGCGGCGATGCCCTTCTTGGTGACCGTCCAGGTCCGCAGCAGCCGCCCGCGCAGCAGCTCCGCCCGGGAGCTGCCGTCGACCTCCATCACGACCCGCCCGGCGCGGCGGAGCGTGTCGAACCGCTGCTGGCGCCGCAGCGCGGTGGCGAGGGCGGCGGCACGGTCGCGCATGTCCGCAGCCTCCTCGAAGCGCTCCTCTGCCGCGAGAGCGTGCATCTTGGCTTCGAGCGGACCGAGCAGGAGGCTGGGCTCGTCGAGGAGGCCCCGGCGGATGGTGGCCACGAGCTGGGCGTACGCCGCCGGGGTGACGGCACCGGCGCACGGGCACGTCGCCACGCCGAGCTGGGCCGGCGCGCACGGGCCGGACCGCTCGCCACCGCGGCCGGGCGTGCCGGTGCAGCGCCGCAGCGGCACCGCGGTCTCGATGGCCTCGGCCACGCGCTTGGCCGCCTTCGCAGAGGGAAGGGGGCCGAGGTACAGCGCGCCGTCCTCGCGGATCGCCTTGACGACCGACATGCGGGGGAACGCCTCGTTGGTGAGCTTCAGGTAGCTGTAGCGGCGCCAGGTCGTGGACTGGCGGTTGAACCGGGGCTCCAGGCGGTGGATGAGCCGCACCTCCAGCACGGCCGCCTCCAGCGGGCTGGGGCACACGACGTGGTCGATGCGCTCGACCTCCCGCAGCAGCTGGCCCACCTTCCGCCGGTCGTCGCCGGAGAAGTAGGAGCGGACCCGGGAGCGGAGGTCGGTGGCCTTGCCGACGTAGAGGGTGCGCCCGCCGCCGTCGCGGAACAGGTACACGCCGGGCTTGCGGGGCAGCCGGTCGGTGAGGCGGAGCTTGGCGGCCTGGGGGTGCGCCGCCATCGACGGCAGTTCGATGAGGTCGTCGAGGCCGCACACGCCGAACGCCGCCGCCCGCTCGATCAGCAGGTGGAGCAGGTCCCCGGTGGCCAGCGCGTCGTCGAGCGCCCGGTGGCTGGGCTGGTTCGGCAGCCGGAACCGGCTGGCCAGCGTTCCCAGCTTGCAGTTGGGGACCTCGTCGCGGACCAGGCGCCGGGCGAGGCGGAGCGTGTCCAGCACCCGATTGGCCAGCTTGGGCCGACCCGACCGCTCCATGGCCGCGTTGAGGTAGCCGAGGTCGTAGCGGACGTTGTGGCCCACGATCACCGCGTCGCCCAGGAACTCGAGGAACGTCGGCAGCACGGCGTCGGGCGGGGGAGCGTCGGCCACCATCGACTCCGAGATGCCGGTGAGACGGGTGATCTGCAGCGGGATCGAGTGGCCGGGGTTGACGAACGTGCGGAAGGTGGCCACCCGCTCGCCCCCGCACAGCTTCACCGCGCCGAGCTCGGTGATGCCCCCGTCGGCGGCCGTCCCGCCGGTGGTCTCCAGGTCCAGCACGCAGAAGGTGACCTCGCTCAGCGGCGTCCCGAGCTCGTCGAAGCTGCGCTGGAGACCGGGCATGGGGGGAAGCTAGCGAACAGACGTTCCGCGAACAAGTGTTCTGTTCCGGGCGCCGGATACGCTGGTGACGTGTCTTCTGCTGCTCGCTACCGGTGCACGTCGTGCGGGAACCTCACCCGCTTCGACGTGACGTCGACCCGTCGGACCCGCTCGTACCACCACTACACGGTGGGCGGTGAGCTCTCCGTCGAAGACGAGCAGGTCCTCGACGAGACCCTCGAGTCCGTCGAGTGCCGTTGGTGCGGGACGGCGGGCATCGTCGAGGTGCTCGACGAGTCGGTCGACGCCGCCTCCGAGGGCTGAGCCACGGCCCCGGGTCCCGCCATCGACCCGAAGGCCCTCCGCCCCGCGTGCCGCCTGGCGGTGGCGGTCGCGCAGAAGGGGGAGCAGGCCGATCCCCGCATCCCCGCGCCTGTCGCGCTGCGTCCGGTGCTCGGGTTCTCCCGGCTGTCGGCGGCCGCCTACGGGGTCATCGCTCGAGTGGTCGATGAGGACGGGATCTTCCGCGCCCGCGTCGCCGAGGCCGCGGACGAGGACGCCGTGGGCCGGCCGAGCTGGCTCTGGCTGCACCGCCCCGTCGGGTGGCTCGACGATCCGGCGATGAACGGCGCGGGGATGGGCCCTGCTCCGGACGTTCGACGGGACGACAAGGCCGCAGCGGCACGCCTGCGCAAGGCCGCAGCTGACGCTGACGCGGCCCGTCGGCGCACCGCGGAGCAGCTGGCGGAGCTGCGCCGGAGCGAGGCCGAGGTCCGGGCCGAGCGCGACCGCATCGCGGCGGCCCTCGACGTCCTCCAGGAGGAGCGAAACGCTGCGGTCCGCCGCTCGAAGGAGATCGAAGCCCAGCTGGCGATGGCCCGGCGCGACCTCCGCGTGGCCCGCCAGGCCACCACCGATGCCGAAGCGGAGCTGGCCCGGCATCGCTCAGCCGATCCGGTCCCGGCCAGGCCGCCTGCGCCCGCTCCTGTTCCCGATGGCTTCGACCGCAGCGCGGTGGCCGCGTCGGTGGCAGCCGCGGCATCGGCTGCGACCGACCTCGCCGCGGCGCTTGCGGACGCCGCCGGCGCGCTTGGCACCCCGGCGGCGGCACCGGACCCGCTCCCGACGCCGGAGGTTCCGACCCCGGCGAAGCCCGGCAAGAAGGGGCAGAAGAAGCGGCGCAAGGGCAGCTCGCGGGTCCAGCCGGCCCTGCCGCCGGGGGTGTTCGACGGGACCACCGAGGCCCACCGGGCGCTGCTCGGCGACGCCGCGAACCTGGTCGTGATCGACGGCTACAACGTGGCTCGGGCCGCGTGGTCGGGCCTGGTTCCCGAGGAGGAGCGACGCCGGACCATCGCGCTGCTCGACGAGGTGCAGGCCCGCTCAGGCGGGCGGGTCGTGGTGGTGTTCGACGGCGATGACGCCGTGACGGCGCCCAAAGCCAGCAAGAACGTGCGCGTCCGGTTCTCCGCCACCGGCCAGACCGCGGACGACGCCATCGTGGACCTGCTCGCCGCCACCCCCGAGAAGACCCCCGTCGTGGTGGTGTCGTCCGATCGGGCTGTCGCCGCCGACGCCCGGCGCCAGGGCGCCGTCGCCGTGAACGCCCGTGACTTCCTCGCTGCTGCCGGGCGCTGAGCGCCGGAGCAGGCGGCGCGGCCGGCTCCAGTGTCGGACCCCCTGGGCATGATGCGGACCTGATCCACGGAGGTTCCCATGACCCGGTTCGAAGACGATCCCGATGCCGTCCTGCGCATCGACTGCGACGAGTGCGTGCTCCAGGCCACCGATGCGTGCGCCGACTGCATCATCACCTTCCTGTGCGGTGCCGATGCCGCCAGCCCGGTGGTGGTCGACCTGGCCGAGGCTCGGGCGCTGCGCCTGCTCGACGACGCCGGGTTGGCACCGCCCCTCCGCCACATCCGGTCCACGGGGTAGCCCTGCGCGACCATGGCGGGGTGGGCACCGTGCGATGGGCAGAGCTGGAGGCCCGGGGCCTCGCGAGCGGGCTCGACGTCGTGGCCGCGACGTCAGCCGAGCCGTTCGCCGACGCCCGCCACGCGCTCGAGGAGCGCCGTGACGCTGGGCTGAACGGCACGATGCAGTTCACCTACCGCCGACCGGAGCGATCCACGGACCCCGAGCGCACCCTCCCCGGGGTCCGGACGCTCATCGCCGGCGCCACGTCGTACCACCGCGACCCACCGCCCCGTCCGGTGGGTCAGGGGCCCATCGCCCGGGTGGCCCGGTACGTCTGGGCCGACGACCAGGACCGCCTCCTCGCCGGGCTCCAGGCGATGTGCGACGCCCTCATCGCCGGTGGGCACCGGGCGTGTGTGGTGTCGGACCAGAACCACCTGGTCGACCGGGCGGTGGCCGAGCGGGCCGGGTTGGGCTGGTTCGGCAAGAACGCCAACCTGCTGCTGCCCGGGCGGGGGAGCTGGTACCTGCTCGGATCGGTCCTGACCGATGCCGACCTCGACGATGCCCCCCAGGCGACGCCCGTGGCGGACGGGTGCGGGACGTGCGAGCGGTGCCGGCCGGCCTGCCCCACCGGGGCCATCGTCGCACCCGGCACGGTCGATGCCCGGCGCTGCCTCTCGTGGTCGCTCCAGGTGACCGGGCCCTTCCCGCGCGATCAGCGGGTGGCGCTCGGCGACCGGCTCTACGGCTGCGACGACTGCCAGGAGGTGTGCCCGCCGAACCGGCTGGAGGTCCGGCGGGCGGCACCGGGCGGCAGCGGCACGCCCGTCCCGATCGGGCGGCCCGACAAGGCCTGGGTGCCGGTCTTGGCCGTGCTCGCCGCCAGCGACGAGGACCTGCTCGCCGAGCACGGCCGCTGGTACATCCCCAAGCGCGATCCCCGCTACCTGCGCCGCAACGCGCTCGTCGTGCTCGGCAACGTCGGCGACGGGTCCGACCCGGCGGTGCGGTCCGCGCTGCGCGCCGCGCTCGGCAGCGACGATCCGCTCCTGCGCTCGCATGCCGTGTGGTCCGCGCGCCGCCTCGGATGCGACGATCTGCTGATGGACGTGACCGGCGACCCCGACCCCGACGTGCAGGCAGAGCTGGCCGCGCCCGTGCCGACGAGGGCCCCTGCGTGAAGCACCTTCTCGTCACCAACGACTTCCCACCCAAGATCGGCGGCATCCAGTCGTACCTGTGGGAGCTGTGGCGCCGCCTCCCCGCCGACGAGGCCGCGGTCCTCACCACCCCCCACGCCGGCGCGGACGGGTTCGACGCCGCCGCCCCGATCCACGTCGAGCGCATCGACCAGAAGGTGATGCTCCCCACGCCGTCGCTCGTCGCCCGCATCGACGAGACGGCGGCCCGCGTCGGAGCGGAGCTGGTCATCCTCGACCCCGCGCTCCCGCTCGGCCACCTCGGGCCCCGCCTCGCGCTGCCCTACGGCGTCATCCTCCACGGAGCGGAGATCACCGTCCCCGGACGCGTCCCGGGGCCGCGCCACGCCCTCGCCCGGGTCCTGCGCGGCGCCGAGATCGTCATCGCGGCAGGTGGCTACCCGGCCGATGAGGGTGAGCGGGCCGCTCGCCGCGGCCTGCCGGTCGTGCTCGTGCCTCCCGGGGTCGACACGGACCGCTTCGTCCCGCTCGAGGCAGCTGAGCGCCAGGCCGTGCGCGCCCGGTTCGGCATCGCTCCCGAGTCGACCCTGGTCGTCTCGGTGAGCCGGCTGGTGCCCCGCAAGGGGATGGACGTGCTCATCCGGGCGGCGGCGCGCCTGGCGCCTCACCACCCCGAGCTCGAGGTGGTGATCGGCGGCTCCGGCCGGGACCGGCGCCGCCTCGAGCGCCTGGTTGCGGAGCTGGCCGCGCCCGTGCGCCTGGTCGGCCGGGTCGATGACGCCGATCTCCCGGGCCTGTACGGCGCGGCGGACATCTTCGCCATGGACTGCCGGAACCGCTGGCTCGGACTCGAGCAGGAGGGGTTCGGGATCGTGTTCCTCGAAGCCGCGGCGTGCGCGGTGCCGCAGGTCGCAGGCGAGAGCGGGGGCGCAGCGGAGGCGGTCGTCCACGGCGAGACCGGCCTCGTCGTCGATGACCCGCGTTCGGTCGAGGCGTTGAGCGACGCACTGCGTGCCCTCATCGTCGACCCGGCCCGCCGCGCCGAGATGGGCACCGCCGGCCGCAAGCGGGCCGAGGAGGCGTTCTCCTACGACGTCCTCGCCGCCCAGCTCCGCGCCGCCCTCGACAGTTGGCGACAGCCGTGAGCGCGCTGCTGCCTGACATCGAGGGCCGTCGGCTGCTCGTCGCCGATGCCGTGGGCACCGCCGCCCTGGCGCTCGTGACCGTGGCATCCGCCCTCACCGATGCTGATGGCCTGGTGATCGCCAACCTGATCGTGGCCGGCGTGCTCTTCACCGGCGGTTGCGTGGGCTTCGCCATCGGGTTCCTCCGTGCCGTGGCGCGCAGCCGGACCGAGACCGTCGACCTGGCCGGCCTCTTCTACCTCACCGCGTCGGCACCCACCGAGGCCCGCCGAGCCTTCCTCGGCCTCTGGTTCGCCCAGATCGCCATCGCCGCGGCGGCGATCCCGCTGACCGACCCGCCGTTCGCCGTGATGGCGCCCGTGTGGGGCATCGGCATCATCACCTGGTGGGCGTCGGTCCACGCCACCTTCCCGCCCCGGACCGACGGACCCGCCCACTAGCCTGGACCCTCGTGCCCGGCCCCGAGCCGACGTGCGCCAGCGTGACCACCAACCCGGAGCGTCCTGCACCCATGACCGACCGAGCGACCGAGTCGACCACCATCGCCGCCGCGCCCGATGCCGTCCTGGCCACCTTGTTGGACTTCCCCCGCTACCCGGAGTGGGCCAAGGACCTGAAGGCCGTCGAGGTGCTGGCCTCCGACGACCAGGGCCGGGCCACCGAGGTGCGGTTCCGGGCCGCCGGCTTCGGCCGGTCCACCAACTACACCCTCACCTACGACCACTCGGAGCCCAACGTGCTGGCATGGGTGCTCTCCGAGGGCGACATCATGCGCAAGCTCGACGGGCGCTACACGCTGACGCCCGTCGAGGCCGGGACCCAGGTCGACTACGAGCTCGAGGTCGAGCTCGTCATCCCGCTCCCGGGGTTCATCAAGAACCGCTCCCAGGGCAAGATCATGCACACCGCGCTCGGTGAGCTGAAGGCGTTCGCGGAGCGCTCGGCCACCTCGTGAGGGTCCTGCTCTTCACCGGCAAGGGGGGCGTGGGCAAGACCACCACCGCCGCGGCCACCGCGCTGCGCTGCGCCGATGCCGGCCAGCGGACCATCGTGCTCAGCACCGACCCGGCGCACTCGTTGAGCGACGCCTACGCGGTCGAGCTGGGCGACCACCCCGTGCAGATCGTGCCCAACCTCTGGGGCCAGCAGCTCGATGCCCAGGCCCGCATGGAGGACACCTGGCAGGAGATCCAGGCGTGGCTGCTCGAGGTGTTCCAGTGGGCGGGCGTCGCCGCCATCGAGGCCGAGGAGCTCTCGGTCATCCCCGGGCTCGACGAGATCTTCGCCCTCAGCGACATCAAGGCCTACGCCGAGAGCGGCGAGTGGGACGTGGTCGTCGTGGACTGCGCACCCACTGCCGAGACGCTCCGGCTGCTGAGCCTCCCGGAGATCTTGCGCTGGTACATGGACCGCGTGTTCCCGATGAGCCGCAAGGTGAACAAGGTCGTGTCGCCGCTGCTCGGGCGGGTCGCCGGGCTGCCGGTGCCGGGCGATGACGTCTTCGGGTCCGCGTCGCGCTTCTACGACCGCCTCGACGGCGTCCGTGAGCTGCTCACCGACACGGCGCGCACCAGCGTCCGCCTGGTGGTCAACCCCGAGCGCCTGGTCGTGGCCGAGGCCCGCCGCACCTACACCTACCTGTCGCTGTTCGGGTACCGGGTCGACGCCGTCGTGGCCAACCGCCTCCTGCCCGACGCCATCACGGATCCGTGGTTCCAGGAGTGGAAGGCCCGCCACGCCGAGCACCTGACCTCGATCACCGATGGCTTCGCCCCGCTGCCGATCCTGCGGGCCGAGCTGGCCGCTGACGAGCTGGTCGGTGTCGATGCGCTGCGCTCGTTCGCCGGCCACCTCTACGCCGACCTGGATCCCGCCGCCGTGCTCCACCCGGGTGAGCCCCTCCAGGTGCTGCCCAAGGGGACCGGCTACGAGCTGACGGTCGAGCTCCCGTTCGCCGACAAGGACGAGCTGGAGCTCGGCCGCCGCGACGACGAACTGCTGATCCGGGTGGGCAGCCACCGGCGGGCGCTGCTGCTGCCGGACTCGCTGCGCCGCCGGGAGGTCCGGGCGGCCTCGCTGCGCGACGGGAAGCTGCGGGTGACCTTCGCCGGCGAGTCCGACGCGGACGACGCCCTCCTCGACCGGGCCGCCGGTGCGTCCGGACGGCGGCGCGCCCGATGACCGAGCCCGACGCCGGCGCTGACCATCACGGCTCCTGGGACGAGCACGACCCGCGCCTCCAGGCCGGGCTCGAGCACCTCCAGCGGGCCGCCCGGGAGATGATCGCCGCCTCGCGCGCCCTGCTCGACGTGGCCGAGGAGCTGGTCGACGATCCGAAGGCGGCCTCGGGCATCATCGACCTGCTCGGGTCGGTGGCCGGCCGTGGCGGTCGCGGCCCGACCTCCGACGGGTCGGATGCGGATGACGGCGACGATCCGCCCGTGCAGCGCATCCCGGTGTCTTGACCTGCGGGAGCAGCTACCGCGCCGACGGGCCGATCAGGTACCGTCCACGCACCGCCACGAAAGAATCTGCTTGCGGGAAACGGAGGGGTTGCAGTGAAGGTGCTCCAGGTGAGCGACGCCGTCGGTGATCGCCCCGCGGTCCATCTGCACGGGCAGGTCACCGTGGTCCGGGGCCTTGATCCGCTGCGCCGGGCCTGGTTGATCGACGTGCTGGGCCGGCTCGCCTCGGGCGACGACCTCGACGCCTCGGGCGAGATCGTGGCCCACGGGGTCGTGTTCCCGCTCGATCGCTCGTCGCTCGCCCTGCTGGACCTCGATCAGCCCGTGCCGTCGGTGGTGGGCGCGGAGGACCTGCCCGGCCACGACGCCCGGATCGCCCAGGCCGTGGCCGACCGGGACCGCGCCCTGGTCCGCCGCCGGGAGCTCACCCAGCAGATCACCGATCAGCGCGGGGCGCTGGGTGCCGCGGTGGCCGAGCGGGCCACGGCGATGGCGGACCTCGAGGCGCTCCAGCGCGGCGACGGCCCCGCCCGCGAGGCCCAGGCCGCTGCAGACGCCGCTCGAGCCCGCCTCGAGGCCGAGCACGTCTCGGCGGTGGAGGAGCGGGCGCGCAACCTCGACGCTCTGAACCAGGCCGTGATGGCCCGCGACGTCGCGAGCGAGGCCCGGGCCGCATCGGCCGAGCGCCTCGAGCGGGCACGCGAGCGCCGGCGCGCTGCGATGGCCAAGGCCACCGAGGCGGCGGCGGCGCTCGAACAGGCCCGGCCGCTGGTGGCCGACGACCCGACCGACGAGCTCGTCACCCGCCGCGCCGAGCTGGCCAGTGCCGAAGCGGCCGCGAGCGAGGCCGACCCCGACCAGGACGCGTCGCCGGCCAGCCGCCTGCTGGCCGACCTCGAGCGGCGCCGCGTGGAGCTGGTGCGCCTCCAGGAGGCCGTGGGCGATCACGAGCCCAGCGCGGTGAGCGACGCCCTCGACCGTCTCCTCAGCGCCGGCACCGAAGCCCCTCCGGTGGTCGCTGCGCTCGCGCTGGCCGACACGTGGCGGGATCTCCACCAGCAGCTCAGCGCGCTCGACTCCGGGGTGTCCGGTGAGGAGTACGCCGCCGAGCAACGCGTCGTCGAGGCCCGCCAGGGGGTCATCGAGGCCGAGGTGGAGTACAACCAGCCTGTCCTCACCCCCGAGCAGATCACCAAGGTCGAGGCCGCCCATGCGGCGGTGCTCGAAGCGCAGGACCGCAGCGAGGGGCGCTTCGGCGGCAGCCGCCAACGCAAGAAGCTCGACGACGCCCGCGCCGAGGAGCGGCGTGTCCTCGAACGGCTCGGGTTCTCCACCTACGCCGACTACATGATGAGCTCGTCGAGCCGGGGCGTCGGCTCCGCCAACCGCTCGTCGTTGGAGGCGGCCCGCACTCGGCTCAAGGAGGCAGAGGAGCAGCTCGTTGCCCTCCCGGGGGCTGCCGACCGAGCCCGCCGCCGCACCGAACTGCTCCAGCGGCGCGACGCGGTGGCCCCCCGGGTCGCCGCCCTGCTCGGCCACGAGCCCACCGGCCCCGAATCCGAAGACGAGCTGCGAGCCCTGCGGGAGCCGATGGCGCCGAACGAGGCCGCCATGGGGGAGCTGGCGTCCGAGCTCATGGTCGCCGGGATGGCCGTGGCCGGACCGCCCTACGACCGCGACGACCTGATCCTGCTCGCCCGCTTCTACCTGTCCGAGCAGGAGGCTGCCGCCGACCGCCGGACGGAGATCGACGGTGCCCTGAGCGCGCTCGACCACACCATCGGGGTCGTGCGCGAGGCGCGCGATCGCGGCGACCAGGAGGTTCCGGCGCTCGATCCGCTGCCGGAGCTGGCCCAGCCGAGCGCCTCGGCGCCCGTCGACGTCGACGATGCGGCCGCCCAGGCCGTCACCCTCCGGGAGGCTCGCTGGGCCGAGGTGGAGGCCGCACGCGCCGCCGTCGCCGAGGCCGAGGCCGCCGTCGCCGAGCACCGGCAGGCAACCGCGGATCTGAGCGGCCTGGAGGCCGAGCTAGCCCGGTGCGGCGTCGAGGAGGAGCAGGCCGCGGCGGCCGTCGCCGAGGCCGAGGCCGACGTCGCCCTGGCCGACGGTGCTGCGTTCGATGCCGCCGTCGCCGCGGCGGGCGAGGCCGAGACCGCCCTCGCCCGCTCCACCGCCCGGGAGGAGGCGGCCCGCCAGGCGCTCGAGGAGTTCTCCGGCGATGCCGGTGTCGAGGACCTGATCCGGGCCGCCGAGGCCCGCGTCGCCCACGGCGAGCAGCTCGTCACCGCGGCCGCCGCGGCCGAGCAGGAGACCGCCGCCCAGCTCGCCGAGGTCGACGCCGCCTTCGCGGCGGCGACCGCGTCCGAGGAACAGGCCCAGGCCGACGCGGCCACCATCGACCGCACCCAGCTCGTCGACGACGTCGATTGGGAGCTGATGTCGCGCCTGGCCGCCGTGCGCTCCGTCGGTCTGGCCGGGGCCCTGCCGCTCGTGCTCGACGACCCGTTCGCCGTGCTCGACGACGACGAGCTCACCAAGGTCCTCGACCGCCTGGTCCGCCTGGCCGACGCGGTGCAGGTCGTGGTCATCACCGATCGCGAGGCCGCCGTCGCCTGGGCCGCTCAGATCGGCTCCGAGAAGGCCCTCGTCCACTCCGCCTGACCCATCGGGCGGGCACCCCCTATTTGGGTCAGTTGCCCGCCCACCGGGCCGAGTTCTGACCCAAACTCCGCTACTCGAACGAGGTGCCCTTGGCCCGCTCGAGGCTGCTCGCGATCTCGGCCTCGGCCTGGTCGCGGCCCTCGAAGCCCTTGGTGTTCGCGAACTTGCCTGGCTCGAGCTGTTTGTAGACCTCGAAGAAGTGGCCGATCTCGTCGGTGAGGAACATCGGGAGCTGGTCGATGTCCTGCACGTGGTCCCAGCGGGGGTCGCCGTAGGGGACGCAGATGATCTTGGCGTCGGGGCCGGCGTCGTCGTCCATCCAGAACACGCCGACGGGACGGGCCCGGACCCGGCAGCCGGGGAACGTGGGCTCCTCCATGATCACCAGGGCATCGAGGGGGTCGCCGTCCTCGCCCAGGGTGTGCTCTACGTAGCCGTAGTCGGCGGGGTACACGGTGGCGGAGAAGAGCCGCCGGTCCAGCCAGATCTCACCGGTCTCGTGATCGATCTCGTACTTGTTGCGGCTGCCTCGGGGGATCTCCACCACGATGGGCACGTAGTCGCTGCGTTCGGCCATCGCCCCAGCATGGCAGGTGGCCCGAAGGGTCCCGAAGGGGCGGGAACGCATGTCGAAGGGGAAGGGGGTCACGGCATAACGTGCAGCCCATGGAGTTCCGCCGGATCACGAATTTGCCGCCCTACGTCTTCACCATCATCGATGGCCTGAAGGTCGAGGCTCGGCGGGCCGGCGTCGACGTGGTCGACCTCGGCTTCGGCAACCCGGACCTCCCGTCGCCGGCCATCGCGGTCGAGAAGCTGTCCGAGGCCGCCCACAACTCCCGCAACCACCGGTACTCCTCCAGCCGGGGCATCCCGAAGCTGCGCGAGGCCGTCGCCGACCTCTACCTGCGGCGCTTCGGCGTGACGCTGGACCCGGAGCGGGAGATCATCTCCACCATCGGCG
>CAZCVS010000045.1:0-12181 GCA_964501845.1 uncultured Iamiaceae bacterium | reverse complement strand
TGGCGGTGCTGGCCGAGCGCGAGCGCGGGATCGAGCGCGACCGCGGCGCCTCGGTCGACCAGGCCGTGGTCGCCAGCCTCGAAGCTGATGCCGCCCGCCTGGCGCGGGAGCTGGCCGACGTCGAGGAGCTCACGGCAGACCTCGGACCGGCGACGAGTGAGCTCGAGCGGGCCGAGGCCGACCTGGAACTGGCCCAGCAGGACTTCACCCGCGAGTGGGCCGAGGGCGTGGCCACCCCCACCGGCGCCGCGGCCGAGGTCCGGGGCGAGCTTCAGGCCGTGCGCGCCTCGGTCGAGCGCAGCGCGACGGAGGCTCGCCGTGCCGCCGAGCGCATCGAGGCCCTCGATGCCCGCATCGCCCGCCTCGCCGCCGAGGCCGAGCGGCTCGAGGCCGAGGCCGCCGAGGCCGCCGAGGCGGTCGAACCTCTCGATGCGGCGCTCGTCGCCGCCGAGGACCAGCGAGCCGCCGCGGCCGCGGCCCGGGAGGTGGCCGACGAGTCCCGCCGGGTCGCCGACGGGTCCGTGCACACCTGGACGGCCCGAGCCGAGGCCCTCTCGCTCGCGCTGGACCAGGCCCGGGCCAAGGCCGGCGCCGAGCGTCTCGCAGGGGTCGACGGCATCGTCGGCACGCTGCTCGACGTCGTCCACGTCGACGCCGGCTGGGAGTCCGCCTTCGAGGCGGCCGTGGCCGATGCCGTCGCCGCCGTGGTCGTCGAGTCGGTCGAAGCCGGCCGTGCCGCGCTGAGCGAGCTGCGGGCGGGCGATGCATCGGGCGCCGTGTTGGCCCTCGGCGCCGCCCGTCGATCGCCTGAGCCCGCCTCCGGCGGCCAGTCGCTGCGCGGCCACGTCCGCGGCACCCGACCCGGTGTCGACGAACTGCTCGACGCGCTGGTCGGCAACGCCGTGGTCGTCGACACGTGGACCGAGGCGGTCGACCTCGCCTTGGCGAACCCGGCCGCGGTGGTCGTGACCCCCGCCGGTGACCGCTTCGGCCCCACCGGCTGGCGCGTGGGAGCCGCAGGTGCCGGAGCGACGGGTGCCGCGCTCACCGAGGCCCAGGCCAACGCCGAGGCCGCCACCGCGGAGGCCTCGGCAGCCGCTCGCCACGCCCTCGCCATGCGCGAGGCGCACGACCAGGCCCGCACCGCCGAGACGGAGGCCAGCCGGGCGGTCGACGCCAACGCCTCGCGCCTCAAAGCGGTCACCGAGTCTCTGGGCCGCACGCAGCGCGACCACGCCGACGCCGTCGCCGAGGCCGAGACCCTCCGGGTCCAGGCGGTCGAGCTGGGCGATCGGGCCCGACGCGACGCCGACCGCCAGGCCGAGCTCGAGGCCCGCCTCCCCACGCTCGAGGCCGAGGAGGCCCACCTGGCCGAGCAGGGCCGGGCGATGGCCGAGGCCCGTGCCCGCCTCGACGAGCGCTCCACCGCCGTGGCCGAGCTGCGCAGCGAGTTGGGCGTCCGCGCTGCCGGCCTCGACGAGCGCCGCCAGTTCCTGAAGGCCCGCGCCGCCGAGCTCGACGAGCGCCTGTCGCGTCACGCCGTCGAGCGCGAGCAGGCCGAAGGCCGTCGCGTCGAGCTCGACCGCCGGGCCGTGGCCACCGCCCGCCTCCGGGCGTTCGTGGCCAGCCGTCTCGAGGTGGTCGAGGGCGAGCTGCAGGAGCTGCGGGACCGCCGCCGGCGCCAGTCCGAGGCCACCCGAGAGGTCTCGGCCCGCCTCGACGGGCTCCGCAAGCAACGCCAAGACGCCGAGCGCTCGCTCGCCGAGCTGCGGGAGCGCCAGCAGCGCGTCGAGCTGGAGGATGCCGAGACCCGTCTCCGCCTGGAGACCGCGGTCGAGGCGCTGCGGCGCGACCTCGACTGCGAGCCCGACACGGCGGTGGCCGCCCCTGCCCCCGAGCTGCCCGAGAACGTGACCGCCTCCGCCCGAGTCCGCGAGCTCGAGCGCGATCTGCGGATCATGGGGCCGATCAACCCCCTCGCACTCGAGGAGTTCCAGGCGCTCCAGGAGCGCCACGAGTTCCTCCAGGGCCAGCTCGAGGACGTGAAGAGCGCCCGTCGGGATCTGTCGAAGGTCATCAAGGCCATCGACGCCGAGATCGTCAGCGTGTTCGCCTCGGCGTTCGCCGACGTGTCCCAGAACTTCCAGGACCTGTTCGAGACGCTGTTCCCGGGCGGCCGGGGCCGGCTCAAGCTCACCGATCCGGAGAACCTGCTCACCACCGGCATCGAGGTCGAGGCCCGTCCATCGGGCAAGAACGTGCGGAAGCTCTCGCTCCTCTCCGGCGGCGAGCGCTCCCTCACCGCCCTGGCCTACCTGTTCGCGGTCTTCCGGGCTCGACCCAGCCCCTTCTACGTGATGGACGAGGTCGAAGCCGCCCTCGACGACGTCAACCTCCACCGCTTCTTGGACCTGGTCCACGAGTTCCGAGCGGAAGCCCAGCTCATCATCGTCAGCCACCAGAAGAGGACGATGGAAGCCGCCGACTGCCTCTACGGCGTCACCATGCAACCTGGCGGTTCCAGCCGAGTGGTCAGCGAAAAGGTCAAGAGCTAGCGGTCGGGCCGAGGCCCTCCCTGTTCCGTCAGCACCCTTGCGGGTGTTGACGGTGCCGAGCATAACCGCAGGTCTGCCCGCTAAGTAGCATGGCACCGTGTTGCGTCATCGGCGGTTGCGCCTCCAGGAGATCGAAGCTGCGGAAGCCCAGGGAGGCTCGTTCTGGTCTGAGTCGATTGACCAGGATGCCAGGGTCGGTCTGCTCCACGCCTACACCAATGCACCTCGGCAGTTTCACGACCGCACAGGTTCTTACCCGAACGTCTGGGACTCGCTAAGGGCTCTTCTCCTTGTCGAGTTCGACCAGCTGAGGTCGCTTGCAGGCGGGGCAATATCGCAGGTGGACGTCGAGGCATTTTTCTTGAACAACGACGATCTAACGGCTACTGCAGTGATCGAGGGCATGCACCTCACCCTGATTGAGAAGCTCGATGACGAGGCCGTGCGGGGATTCGAGAAGATAGTCAATGCTCTATTCGAAGAACGACGTATCTCCTTCGAACTTGTGAATGGACTGGTTGTCGAGAAGGAGTCCCAGGAGCTGCACAGCGAGGTGGTTGCCCCCACACTCCGCCTGCTATCGGGGCGTGCAGGCTGGGAGAGCGTCGAGGGTGCGTATCAGGCGGCGCTCGGGGAGTTGCACGGTGGCGATCCCGCAGATGCGATTACGGATGCTGGCCGAGCATTGCAGCTCACCCTCGAACTGCTCGGATGTAGCGGGTCGAAACTCGGCCCACTCATCGCAAGTGCTCGCAGTTTGGGGCTGCTCGCTCCGCACGACAGTCAACTGGAGAACGCTCTCGTCGGAATGATGCATTGGGCATCAGCCGATAGCAGCAAGAAGGGCGATCGGCACGTTGACTCTGATGCTGTCAAGGAGGATGCGTGGTTGACCGTCCACGTGGTCGGCGCCTTGATTCTTCGGCTAGTTGCTGGCACCGAGCGGTAGCCCGCCTCCCAAGGAACGTGCAGCAAAGTGATAGGCGTCGAGCCGTACCGCCATCACGAGTAAGGTTGGCGCCCCCTGCACGTGCGGTGATGTGACTCCGCTGTGATCGGGACGCACAGGCCCAGGGATGCGATCAGTACAGGGGCATCAGGCAGGACGCCTTGCACCTGCTCCAGATCGTCTAGCTGCTTGCGGACCTCATCGATGGTCGTTACGTCGATACTCATGGGCATGTCTCCTTGTAGACACCAATGCTCCCATGAATGACGGAACTGTCGAAGTTGCGACTCATGCAGCGCATAACGCTGTCTGAGCCCTAGAAGAGGCGGAGTGCGTTCTCGTCCACGAGGCGACGGGCTTGCACGTACGGCAGGAACGGCGTCGGCATGGCTGGCTTCTTATCTGCGAGCAGGTCCGCCGCCGTAAGGATCTGGATTCGGGGAAAGGATCGTCCATCTACAGGCCAAGAGTACGAACCAGCCCGATCAGCAACCTCGGTCATCCCCTTCGTGGGCCGCTCCAGGCAGACCAGGATGCCCATGTCGGCCTTCTGCTGCTCAACGGTACCGACGAGGTCTCGCACCATTGCGGGATTGAGCTGGCGGCCCCCCTTTACGGATACCAGGGCTCGGCCAATGCCGTTGGCGTTGTCGATCGGAAAACGGATGAGACCGTCCACGCCACGATCGCCTACCTGCTTCTGATTGGGCTGTCCGTCTACCTGCGAGACAGCCCAAATCTCAAAGTCAAACGGGTTCTCGGCAAACAAGGCCCGTGCACCGTCTAGGTCACGAGGGATGCCGAGGATTCGATAGGTAGATGCGATGTCGTCGGTGTATCGGCCCCGCAGCCTCTTGTCGATGAGGTCGACTGCCAAGTAGGCCACATCGATGCCGATCCATCGTCGCCCGAGCTTCTGGGCTGCATCGATTGTGGTGCCGCAGCCGCAGAACGGATCCAGCACGAGGTCGCCCTCGTTGCTGGACACGTTGATGATCCGCTCCAGCAAGGCCAGCGGCTTCTGCGTCGGGTAGTGGAGACGCTCGGCGTTCTGTCCCGTGAGTGCAGGCACGTCGCCCCACCAGTCCTGAACTGGAACTCCCTTCGCCTCACTCAAGTAGTGCTTCTGGCTGGCGTACCCCGTCTTGGAATAGTGGAGCCTTCGATCGTCGTCCAGTTCTTGCATCCGCTCTTTGTTGTAACGCCACGAGCGAACGTGCCCGTGCCATTCGTAAGTCGGATTGCCCTTTGCTTCTCCACCAGGAGCCGTTAGCGGCTTAGTTCGGTATCGACCTCGGCCGTCGTTGTCGTCGTATCGGTAGCTGGTCTTGAGGTAGGCCTCGTCGTACGCCCCGAACGCTTGGTTCCATGTGCGGCGGTCGGACTTTCCGTACAGGAAGATCGTGTCGTGGGTTCGACCGTAGTGAGCCGCTCCCTGACCCTGGTCGTTATGGGAGCCGTAGCGCTTCCACACGATCTCGTTCACGAATCGCTCCGCTCCGAAGATCGAGTCGAGGATGATCCGAAGGTAAGGCGAAGCGGTCGGGTCGCAGTGGAGGTAGAGCGACCCTTCTGGCTTCAGTACACGATGCAGCTCAATCAGGCGGGCCGTCATCATGACGACGTACGCCAGTACGTCGCTGGTCCCAAGGACCTTTCTCATCGCTTCTAGGGCGTCGGCAACCTTCGAGGGTGCGCCACCGCTGAGCAGGTGCGAATAGGCCTCTTGGGCCTGCGGTGACCACCGCCACGAATCATCGAAGGCGCCGAGCTGCGCCTGCGACTCCTCTCCGCCCTGGCTCTTGAAGAGGACGTTGTACTCCTTGTTGGAGTTGAACGGAGGGTCCAGGTAGACGAGGTCAACCGTCTCCGAGTCGATCGTCTTGGGCAAAATCTCCAAGTTGTCGCCGTAGTACAGAACGTTCTCAGCCATGCCGAGAGGGTAGGGGGCACGTGAGCGCAGCTTGCGACTCATGGCCTCGGCTCGCTTGTGAGGGGTTCATCGCAGATTGAGCGTCAGCTGTGGCCGAGTGACCTGGCCGTCGTCAGATGAAGGGCTCTGTCAGCGGCAAGGGCGACGAGGGCGTAATCCATTGCGTCATCCAATGCCGCAATGGCTGTGATGGGAGGACCAGGCGCCGTACCACCGAGAGTCTGCACGGCTCGTATGGCCGCCAGCTCCGCTTGGCGGACGTAGTGCGGAAGGCCCCTGCGGCGCAGCAGCGCAACCGTTGCCTCATCTGCCCGCAGGCTGATGCACTCGGCCACACGGCTGACTGTGCGGCGTGCCGTGGAGCGGTTCACGATCACAGGCAGGGGCGAGGCGTCGGTGTCGAGTCGACAGTGACGGACCCGAGCTGCCTGACTCACGAGGTCAGCCACCGATGACAACGGACTGTCCAGATCGTTCAGAGCAAGGTCGGTCCCGACGGTCAATGCGTCGAAGGTCAGGGCACGTACCTCATCCTCCCTCCGCAGCCGCAGATGGCGACGCACCCCGTCGGACAGCATCGGATGGGCCTGCACGTCTTGGACCGCACGGGCCAATCCATCGAGGAACCTCTGCACAGCTGGGTCCACCATCGAGGAGCACGGTAAGCCCTGCCGTCCGCAACTTGGCGCTCTCTTGAACCGTGATTGAGCGGGAGAGCGAGCTGCCGCCAGATACGGCGCTGCTCATCTGGGCTGGTCGAGGGCTCGCAAACGAGATCCAGGTTCCCCGCTCTGTGGTCGCCATCGTCGGAGCGTGCCGCATAGGCGGAACGCACAGCAGCCAGCGTGGGTCCGCCGACTTCGGTACCCCAGGCAAAACGTTTGCAGAATGCGTGGGCGGGCGGGCAGGGGCCGGCGGTCTCTCGGACCGCCGTCCCTCAGCTCGTGGCCAAGTTCTCGTACCTGGCCTGCTCCCTCTTGATGATGGTTGAGAGGGCGTTGGGAGCAAACCGATCAGCCCGCTTGGGCTTGTGACCTTCGGCCTCTAGTGCGCATGCGATCTTCCGAAGGCTGAGCCCGTCGGCGTGCATTCGCATGATGCATTCCACGATCGGAGCCTCACGATCGTCGGGCACGAGTTCACCGTTCTCGGTGCGCCAGCCGAAGGGGGGAGCGCCGTAGGCGTAGCCCCCAGCTTCAGCCTTGGCGGCTCGCCCCTTGGCCATCCGCTGCACGATCATGGCTCGCTCCAGCTGGCCGAAAGCTCCCATGACCTGACGCATCGCAGTGCGCATCGGGTCGCCGCTGTCGTCGCTGTGGACCTCGCCAGTGTCCACGGTGAAGGTCTGTCCGCCGAGGCGCCACACATGCGCCAGAGCGGCCTCCTGGACGCTCAGAGAGCGTGCTAGGCGGTCGAGCTTCGGTGTCACAAGGCCGTGCGCCTCGCCGCTCTCGATCGCATCGAGGGCACACGCCAGACCTGGGCGGTCTGTCGCTTCTACGGTGCCCGATACGCCTTCGTCGGTGCACCAGCGGACGATCTTGTGGGCGTGAGTCTTGGCCCATGACTGCACGTCCTTGCGCTGGGCCGCAAGACCGTAGCGGTCGATCTGGCTATCGGTACTGACTCGGAGATAGGCGACGAGCTTCACGGGTTCTCCTGATCGGGGTGCTCGGTTGGTTCGCTCTCGTCCACGAACTGGGCGAGGCGGCGGCAGGAGTAGACCACGAGTGTCCTGGTTATGTCAATAACAAGGACACCGCAGGTCAGGGCCTTCGAGGCCTTCGTCTTCCGCCCGTCGGATGCGCACGAGCGTCGCAGAGGCCAAGTCATTGAGCGGCAGCAGGCAGACCGACCTATAGGAGAGGGGGGTTGGGTGGGGGAGGTATGGGTGGGGTGCCCGCCGTGTGTTGGGTGGGACTCTTTCTCAGCACCCTGATCTGAGATGTGTGACGAAAAACCACCGTGAAATGCGTCACGCAGATTTGCGTTTCCCCAGGTCAGAGCCATTTTCGTCAATAGAACGAATAGAACGGTAGGACGAGATCACAGCGAGGCGGCGACCAAAGGGAGCCGCCGAGCGACTGCGGTTGCAGTCACTCTGCAGCGGTCGCCGCCACCGTGTAACGCCAGTGCAACGGTGACGGCTCGGGCAGCTCCCTCACGGTCGCTGCCCTCGCCGTATCGCTAAGGGCTCTCGACCACAGGAAGGTGTGGACGAGAAGGAGCAGCACGCTGCCACCCGCTGACCCATCGGGATCAGCGGTGGAGCTCAATCGGCAAGTGCGTACATCGCCCGATCCCAGAGGATGAGGGTGCCTTCCGTGCGCATCTGCTGGAGTTGGTTTCGGACATTTCGCTTCCAGCGAGGTCCCGATGCCCCTGGTGCTTCGGGCAGGAAGTCGCCCTCCCTGAGTTCCACTCGACGCCTTACTACGTCGTAGAGATCACTGAGCGGATACAGCTCGCCTCGCTTGATGTGGTGCAGCAACGCCGCACGGATCTCGCCTGCCTCCGCATGTTCCACGCCCATAGGGCACAGAGTACGGCTGCGCAGACGTCCAGACTGGATAGAACCGACAGGCAATCCCTTCACGGCACTCAGGCTGCTCTTGTAGGCCGCAACGTCGAAGGCTGATGAGGCTCGAACGCCATGCAACGAACGGAAGAAGCGGGCGGCTCAACTGCCGTTGTAGTTGGCGCCGCCTTCGAAGATCGCTGCCACCACGGCCTGGTGCAGATTTCGCAACCGCAAGGACTGGATCTGAGCCATGTCCATGCCGAGCGCCAGGCACTGGCCAAAGGTGTACCTGGCTTCCGTCAGCAAGGCTGACCATGCAGAGGCCACTGCTGGGGTCGGTGCGTTGCCCAGGGCACCTGAGTACTCCTCGAAGAGGGCACGGGGTTGAGCACACGGGTCCTCGGCGTCAGCATTCACCTGAGTGACCTTCAGCCGCTCTCGGAAGCGTGCGTACTCGTCACTCCACTCCTGGAGCCCAGCAACCACTGGCGGAGCAGTCGGAACTGGGACGGCCGTCGTGGTCGGAGGTGGAGCCGTTGTCGGGGCTGCGGTCGTCGTCGGCGGCGGCGAGGTCGTCGTAGTCGTGGATGTCGTTGACGATGTGGTGGAAGGCGCAGTTGTCGTCGCCAGCGACGTGGTCGTGAGCGGGCGCTCGGCTTGGTCGTTCTGGCCCCCGACGATGGTGCCAACGGCGAAGGCGGTCGTAGCAACAGCGATCGCTGCGGACGTCGCCGCCAGGGCCACCAGGCGGCGTCGGCCACTCCCAGCAGACTCGGGTCCCTCGCTTGTCATCGATCAGTACTCCATCAAGATGTGACTGTGGTTCAACTAGAGGCGTAGCCCTGCCACGGCTTCCACAGCCCGCCGTGGCGAGCGGTCAAGGTAGCAACGGGCAGTCACGTCGGGCGACGTGTGCCGCAGCGCAGCCTGGATGCCCTTCAGGTCAGCTCCGTCCTCATCGAGGAAACCTGCGAACGAGCGGCGCAGATCGTGCGTGGCGACGGTGCCGAGGCCAGCGGCCTCGGCACGTCGGGCGATGATCTTGCGCACCGTCCACGGCGTCAGGGGCGTGTTGAAGTTGAAGGCGTAGTCCTCGACCGAGTTGTTGAGCCCGCCGAACTTGCGGCCCGTCGGGAACACGGGCTGATTCGGGCCAGGCGCCGTTCGGCCCTGCCGATCGGCTGCCACCTTGCGCCAGTCGACCAGGGCGGTGCGGGCCTGCTCGGGCAGGCCGATGGTGGCGAGCTTGCCGCCCTTGCCTCGCACCGTCACCCGACGCTGGCTCACGTCCACGTCACGCCAAGTCAGCCCGACCAGCTCGGAGCGGCGCAGGCCCGTGAGCAAAGCGACCAGCATCAAGGTGCGGTCTCTTTGCCCTTGGTCGCCTGCCTCGCACGACTCCAGCAAATGGTTCGCTTCGTCTCGGGTCAGCCATCGTCCCTGTCGGCGCTCCCCGTGGCCGAGGAACAGGTGCTCTAGCCCTTCGCTCGGATCGTGCTTGATGAAGCCCTCACGCTTGGCCCAGCGCCAGAACACTCGCAGCACGGTGCGCTGGCGATCGAGCGTGCTGGGGGCACGCCTCGTATCGCTGCCGTCTGCGTCGGTGCGCAGGTACTCGACCAGGTGCTCGGGGCGTACACGCTCGGCGTGAAGCGGGTAGCGGCGCTCGAAGTCGCTCAGGGTCTCGGTGTAGGTCTTGACGGTGGAGGGGGCGTAGTTGTTGGCGGCGAACCAGCGCCGTCGGATGGTGTCTTGGCGGATCGGCATTCTCGGTGGCCTCTTACGGTGCTCATCGAGTGCTGACGGAGCGTCGGGCCGTTCGCTCTGTTCCTCATCGTCAGCCACCAGGGCATTCGGCCCCGCCGAATGCATCGGTGCGGTAGAGGACGATGGAAGCCGCCGACTGCCTCTACGGCGTCACCATGCAACCCGGCGGCAGCTCACGAGTCGTGAGCGAGAAGGTCAAGAGCTGACGGAGTTGACTTGGGGGCTGACGGCGGCGCGGTCGCTCGCTCGTCGCTCAGGAGCTGATCGGCTCGTCGTCGGCTTCTGGTGTCGGCGGTGGGGTGCGGGTGGCGAGCGCGCAGGCGGCGGTCACGGTCGTCGGGATGGCGAGGAGCGCGGCGCTCGAGCCCGCCACCGTGGCTGCGACGGCGCCCGCCACGTAGCTGACGAGGACGAGGAGGAGCACGGCGACGGCCACCCGCCGCCGGTGCTCGGTCGTGCGGTTGGCCCGGCGCGTCGCGAGCACGACCTTCTCGCCGACGCGCACGATCGCACCGGTCCCGTAGGTGGTGGCGACGGCGATCTGGCCCACGCGGCGGATCGCCGCGGCCTGGAGGCCCATGGCGACACCGGCCACGAGCAGCACGGGGTAGTCGACCGGTCGGGGCTCGGTGGTGAAGCGGATCGTCGCCGTTGCCATCCACAGGGTCAGCGCGAGCAGGAGGATCGCCTCGACCCCGAGCAGGAAGCTCGGTCGGACCGGACGTGATCGCGCCACCTCGCGGTCGTGGTGGATCGTGGCCAGCGCCACGCCTGCCGTGAACGCGCCCAGGGTCAACACGGAGGCCACGGCGGTGCGCCAGCTGCCGTCGCCGATGAGGATCCCCAGGTGGATGAGGTTCCCGCTCATGTTGGCGACGAACACCGGGGTGACGTTCACGTAGATGTGGGCATCCACGAACCCTGCGGCCGCGGCGAGCGCGACGGCCACCGCCAACGGACCGGACGGGTGGTGGGGTGAGCCTGGCAACGGGTCAGCCGGCGCAGTCGACGCAGAAGTCGCCGCGCATGCGGTCGGGGTGGGTCTGGAGGAAGCACGACGCGCACGTTCGCATCGTCAGCACCGGCTTCTTCGGGCGCGGGGTGCTCGCGGCGGTCCGGGCAGACCGCTGGCGGGGAGCCGCGACCACCCGCACCGGGCGGTCCTTCGGGTCACGGCCGAGCGTGCCCTCCCGTACCTGAGCGAGGTACGCCGACCACTCCGCGTCGCGGTGCTGCTGGAGGGCCAGCTTCGGCTTGGCGGTGCTCCGAACGGCGGCGGGGAGGTCGTCGATCCGATGGCGGGCCAGCCAGTCGACCGTGCGGCGGTGCTGGACGTCGGCCGCGTCGCGGTCGAACTCGTACCGGCCCGTCACGGCGCCCACCACGACCTCGTGCCGGGAGGTGTCGGGCAGCAGCACCGACTCGCCGACCTGGATCTCACGCACGAACGCGGAGAGGATCGCCTCATCGGCGTCGAGCTGCGCGGTCGTGCGGTCGCCCACCAGGAAGCGGCGGATCTCCGAACGGGTCAGGATCTCGGCGTCGGGGACCTCGGGATAGGCGAGGCCGATGGTGCCCTCGTCGACGAACGGCGCCACCAGCTGGTCCGCGTCGCCACCTCGGATCACCCACATCTTCGAACCTCCAGGTTCCGTGCCGACGTCGGCCGTCCGAACCTAGAGCACCTGAGGGCGGACGCGATCCGGGCCGGCCCTCGGCGCGATGGTCAGCCTCGGCGCGATGGTCAGCCTCGGCGCGATGGCCAGCCTCGGCACCAAGTGGTCAGGTGGAGGGCGGCGGACCGGGTGGCGGCCCGGCGTCGTAAGGGGGAGCGGTCGGTCCGGCGTGAGACGGCGGGGGCGGCGAGTCCGGAGGCGGCTGCCAGTCCAGCGGGTACGCCTGGGTCTGGTCGCTGTCGTCGAGGCCGCGGTTGCGGATCAGGAACACGATGCCCACGATCACCGGCACGACCACGAAGACGAGGACAAGCAAGACCATGAGCACCCCGGTATCCATGCCCGGACCCTAGGCGGCCGCCGCTACGGGAGGCGGCTGAACCAGAGCTGGGAGAGCACGCCGCAGGCGAAGAGCACCAGGAGCGATCCGCCGACGAACGTCCCGGTGATGTCCTTGAGCTCGGTGGTGTAGCCGACGGACGATCCGATGTCCTCGTAGACCTGCTTGAGCTCGTTGCCGGTGGCGGCGGTGAAGGCCGTCCCGCCGGTGGCGTTGGCTACCTTGGCGAGGGCGGCGGGGTTGACCGGCACCGGGATGGGGCCGTCTTGGCCCGGGAGGTCGATGTAGCCGTCTGGGGTGCCGAAGGCGATGGTCGAGACCGGCACGTTCGCCTTCTTCGCGGCCGCGGCGGCCTGGGCGTCGGGCCGTCCGCTGGTGGTCTCGCCGTCGCTCATGAGCACGATGCGGGCGGGCACCTTCTTGCCGTCGGCGGCCTTCGG
>CAZCVS010000044.1:344-12257 GCA_964501845.1 uncultured Iamiaceae bacterium | reverse complement strand
TCGAGCCGCTCGACTGCTTCTTGGACCTGCAGGCGGAGTTCGGCAACGACCTGCGCTGGTACACGGTCGTGGGCAACGACCGGCTCCGGGAGCTGGAGTACGTCGTGACCCACCCGACGGTGCTCATCGGGTTCTCCGACGCCGGTGCCCACCTGCGGAACATGGCGTACTACGACTTCCCGCTGCACCTCCTGCGCCTGGTGCGCAACGCCGAAGCCGAGGGTCGCAAGCTCATGACCCGTGAGCAGGCCGTGCACCGCCTCACCGGCGAGATCGCCGATTACCTGGGCATCGATGCCGGACACCTGGAGGTCGGCCGCCGTGCGGACATCGTGGTGGTCGACCCGGCCACGCTCGACGGCCGCCTCGACGACATCACCGAGGAGGAGATGGTCGGCATGCCCGGCCTCGACCGCCTGGTGCGCCGCCACGACGACTGCGTCCCGGCGGTGCTGGTCAACGGCCGCGTCACCTGGCACGACGGCGCCTTCACCGAGGGCTTCGGCGACCAGCGCGGCTACGGCCGGGTCCTGCGCGCCACGCCGTAGGGTTCGCTCGTGACCCGGGCGTACCTCGACCATGCGTCCACGATGCCGCTGCGACCGGCGGCCCGCGACGCGATGGTCGCCGCGCTGACCGACCTCGTCGGCGACCCCGGCCGCATCCACGAGGAGGGCATGGCCGCCCGGATCGCCCTGGAGCAGGCGCGCGAGCAGGTCGCCACGCTCCTCGGCGCCCGCTCCCGCGAGGTGGTGTTCACGAGCGGGGCGACGGAGTCCATCGCCGCCGCCGTGTTCGGTGCGGCCGACCGGGCCGCGGCCAAGGGCCTGACCGGCGCCGACGGGCGCACCCACCAGGTGGTCACCGCGGTCGAGCACTCCGCCGTCCGGTTCAGCGCGGAGCGGTCGGGGGCGGTCACCCTCGTCCCCGTCGACCGGTTCGGGCGAGTGGATGCCGACGAGGTCCTCGCCGCCATCACCCCCGCCACCGCGGCCGTGCACGTCCAGTGGGGCAACCACGAGGTGGGGACCGTGCAGCCCGTCGAAGCGGTCGTGGCCGGGTGCCGCGAGCGGGGCGTGCTGGTCCACGTCGACGCGGCCCAAGCGGCAGGGCGGGTGCCGATCGCGTTCGACCACCTCGGCGCCGACCTGCTGTCGGTCAGCGGCCACAAGCTCGGCGGCCCGACCGGCACCGGGGCGCTGCTCGTGCGGCGCGGCCTGCGGGTCGCTCCCCTGCTCCTGGGCGGCGACCAGGAGCGCGCCCGCCGCGCCGGGCTGGAGCCCGTCGCCGCGCTCGTCGGACTGGGCGCGGCGGCCACCGAGATCGCGGCCTCCCTGACGGAGGAGGCGGACCACGCCATCCGGCTCACCGACCGGGTCCGGGCCGCGGTCGAGGACATCCCCGGGGTCGCGCCCTACGGCGATCCGGTCCACCGGCTCCCCCACCTCGTCTGCCTCGGCATCGACGGGATCGAGCCGCAGGGGGTCCTGCTGGGCCTGGACCGCGCCGGGGTCGCGGCCCACTCCGGCAGCGCGTGCGCCACCGAATCGCTGGAGCCCTCGCCGGTCCTCGAGGCCATGGGCGTCGACGCCCACCGCTCCCTGCGCATCTCGGTCGGATGGTCCAGCACCGATGCCGACATCGACCGCCTGCTCGCCGCGCTGCCCGCCACCATCGAGCGGCTCCGCGCGTTGGGCGCGGACGCCGCTGATAGGTCAGGCTGACCTCGCCCTCCCTCCCCCTCGTCGCAGGAACCGCCCCACTCCGATGAAGATGCTGATCCACCTCATCCGCCACGCCCACGCCGGTCACCGCTCCGCCTGGGACAAGGCCGACCACAAGCGCCCCCTGTCCTCCCGTGGCGAAGGCCAGGCCAAGGCCATCGCCGTTGCGCTGGCCGATGCTGGCATCGAGGAGCTGTGGACCAGCCCGTCGCTGCGCTGCCGCCAGACCCTTCTCCCCCTGGCCGAGGCGACCGGCCTCGATGTGCAGGTGGTCGAGGTGTTCGACGAGGGCAACGACGGGCCGCCCGCCCTCGACGCCCTGCTCGCCGCGGCCGCCGAGGGCCGCACCGTCGCGGTCTGCAGCCACGGCGACGTCATCCCCGCCGTCGTCGCCACCGCCACCCGGCGCGGTGCCGACCTCGAAGGCCCGCGGGCCATCAGCAAGGGTGGCCGCTACGTCTGCACCGTGACCGACGGCCAGATCAGCCACGTCCAGGCGATCGCCGCCCCCGACGGCGACACCTGACCGCTCCGCCTTCGCCGACTTCGCCCCACCGAAGGCGAACTTCGTAGGTGCCAGCTCCCAAACGGGCGGGCGCACCTACGAAGTTCGGCTGGGTCTGGGGTGTGTCAGCCTCCGGGGACGGTGACGGAGATGGCGGCCGTGGTGGTGGTAGTCGCGTCGCCAGCCAGCGCCTCGGCCAGGTTCGCCTCGAGGTTCATCTGCTCGATGATCGCAACCGCGTCCGCCGCCGGGTCGTTGTCCTTGAACTCCTGGAGGTAGGTCTTGGCATCGTCGTAGCGGCCGTTGCGGAAGGCGACGATCGCCCGGAAGGCCCGGGCGTAGCTGTAGTTCGGGTCGCTCTCGACGGCCGAGTCCAACCGGACCGCAGCCAGCGCCTTCGCCGTCCGCCCCTCGATCTCGTCGAAGTTGTCGGCGCTGAGCGACAGCTGCCAGGCCGACCACGTGAGCGCCACGACGTTGGCCGGGTCCTGCTGGAGGATCTTCTCGAAGCAGTCCGACGCCGCCTGCGGGTCGGTCTGCATCTTCGGGATGCACTCGTTGGCCCGCTGGGTGGCGGTCTGGGCCACCGAGACGCCGCCCGACGACGACTCACCGGCCTTGCGGGCACCGAGGGCCCCGGCGACGGCGATGCCCGAGAGGATGGCGAAGACGGCGATCCCCCCGACCCAGGCGATGGTCCGCCCCAGCGACCGGGGCCGACCGGCGGCCTCGAACGCGGACTGCTGCTCGTCGATGGCCCGCAGGACGTCGGCGGCGCGCGCCGTGTAGTCGTCGCGGAGCGTCTGGTAGTCGTCGTCCTCGAGGTCGCCGGCGTCGTGCTCCCGGTCGAGGTCGGCCAGCGAGCGCAGCAGGAAGTCCCGCTGCTCCTCGAGCGCCGCCAGCTCGTCAGGGTCGAGGGCCGCCCGCTTGGACGGCCGCGCCTCGGGAGCGTTCGGCGCGCTCACGCCGGCTCCTCCACCGGGTCGACCGGGCCCCCAGGGGCAGCCGGCTGAGGCTCATGGAGGGCCTCGGCTACCCGGTCCCGGTCCGCCTGGGTCACAGCGCGGTCTCCCGGCCGGTAGTCCCGGAAGCGCACGACGAGCCCGGCCACGGCGACGATCACGAAGATGACCGGCAGGGCCCACACCACCGTGCCGAAGCCGCTCCCGGACGGGTCGAGCAGGATCTCACGCGAGTAGCGGGAGGCGACGAAGTCGCGGATCTGCTCGTCGGAGTCGCCGGCCTCGATCCGCTCCTTGATGAGCAGCCGCACGCCCTGCGACGACGGGGTGTCAGACGATGCGACCGACTGGCTCTTGCAGGACGGGCAGCGGATGGTCTCCGCAAGGCTCTGGGCCCGCTCCTCGGGGGTCGGCTCGGACTGGGCGAAGGTGCCGACGGCCAGCGCGGTCACGACCACGACCGCCATGGCGATCCACGGTGCCCATCCCCGCAGGCCTGGCTTCGACGCGGTGCTCACGAGCCGCCCCCGCCTGAGGTGCCGGCAGCGGCCTGGCGTTCGATCTGGTCGATGATGGCCTCGACGTCGGACGCGACGACCCCGCCCTGGAAGCGCTCGACCACCACGCCCGTCGGCGACACCAGGAAGGACTCGGGCACCTTGGCCACGCCCCAGTCGAGCGCGGTGCGTCCCTCATCGGAGTCCAGGACCGTCCAGTCGCCGCCCTGTTCGTCGAAGAAGCGGCGCACGTCGGCGGTCTGGTCGCCGTAGACGACGCTGATCACGTCGACCTCACCGGACTTCTCGCCGTCGACATCGAGCTTGCGTAGCTGCGGGTGCTCCTCGACGCACGGCACGCACCAGGTGGCGAAGAAGTTCACCAGCAGCCAGCGGTCCACCGTGCCGATGTCGAACTCCTCGCCCTGGAGCGCGTTCCCGTTGAGCGCGGGCGCCGTCCTCCCGATCAGCGGGCTGTCCGTCGAGCGCTCCTCCGCGTTCTTGCGGGTGATCAGCAAGACCACGAGCAGGAGCATGACCACGCCGACGCAGACGGCGGCGATCATCACCGTGCGGGAGCGCCGGGGTGCGGCCTCGGTGGCGGTCATGCGCCGGCCCCCACGGGGACCGGGTCCGGCTCGGCATCGGGCCGCGGCGGAGCGCCGCCGGCGACCGGTGCGGACACGGGGTCGATCGGGTTGCGGCGCTTGCCCGGGAACGCCGCGAGGATCGAGCCGAACGCCATGATGGCGCCGCCGGTCCAGAGCCAGACGATGAGCGGCTGGTGGACCACGCGGATCTGCACCGAGCTGGCATCGCCGTCGCCGGTGGGCAGGTTCAACAAGGCGATGAGCAGGCTGTCGCGGGGTGAGTTGCGGACGGTCGGCTTGCCGATCTGCTGGTTGCCGTTGGGGAACTGCTGGATCCCCGGCTCGTACTCCTTGCCGTCGATGAGGAGCCGGGCGCTGGTCTGCGTGCGGGCCGGGGTGGAGAGGTCGACCGGGCCGAGGTAGGTGATGTCGTGACCGGCCATCGTGATGGTCGACGGGCAGCCCTCCTTCGCCGTCACGCACATCCGGGCCTCGCGCTCGGACTGGTAGGCGTTGGACGCGGTGAAGGCGACGGCTAACATGATGACGCCGAGGTGGACGATCATCCCCCCGTTGGTGCGACCGAGCAGGCCGCTCACCCCCTGTCGGCGGGTGGCCAGCACGAGCTGGCGCAGCGCCGAGCCGGCAGCGAACCCGGCGAGGAAGAACGCGAGCAGCGGCGAGAACCCGCGGGCGCCCAGCAGCAGGGCCAGCACCAGGGCGCCAGCGCCGATCCAGCCGGGCCAGAGCAGCCGGGTGCGCAGCGTCTCCGCCGAGGCCTTGCGCCACGGCAGGACCGGCGCGATGGCCATGAGGAACAGCAGCACGATCCCGATCGGCATCGTCATCCGCTCGAAGTACGGGACGCCGACGGTCACGCGGTCGCCGTTGAGCGCCTCGGCGATCAGCGGGAAGACCGTGCCCAGGAGCACCACGAACGCGAAGGCCGCGAAGACGATGTTGTTGAGGAGGAAGGCACCCTCACGAGACGCCGGCGAGTCGATGCGCGCCGGCGAGCGCAGCCGGTCGCCCCGCCACGCGATGAGGCCCACGGTGACGCCGACGATCACGGCGAAGAACCCGAGCAGGAGCGGGCCGATCGCCGAGTCGCTGAAGGCGTGGACCGAATCCACCACCCCGGATCGGGTGAGGAACGTGCCCAGGATCGTGAGCGAGAACGTGGCGCACAGCAGCGACAGGTTCCAGACCCGCAGCATGCCGCGGCGCTCCTGCACCATCACCGAGTGGATGAACGCGGTGCCGGTGAGCCACGGGAGGAACGACGCGTTCTCCACCGGATCCCAGGCCCAGTAGCCGCCCCAGCCCAGGACCTCGTGGGACCACCAGGCACCGAGGACGATGCCGATGGTGAGGAACGACCAGGCGAACAGCGTCCAGCGCCGGGTCTCGACCAACCAGCCCTCGCCGAGGCGGCCGGTCGTGAGGGCGGCGATGGCGAACGCGAACGGCACGGTGAAGCCCACGTAGCCCAGGTAGAGCATCGGCGGGTGGAACGCCATCAGCAGGTGGTCCTGCAGGAGCGGGTTCGGACCGGGGCCGTCGAGCGGCGGATCGGGCACGGTCCGGAACGGGTTCGCCGGCCCCAGCATCAGCGCGAAGAAGAAGGCGGTGACGACGAACATGGTGGCCATCGCCCACGCCACCAGAGGGTCGTCGAGCCGGTGGCGGAACCTCCACCCCACCGCCACCAGGTAGATGGCCAGCACCAGCCCCCAGAGGAGGATCGAGCCCTCGAGCGCCGACCACATCGTCGAGATCGTGAACGGCAGCGACGTGGCCCTGCTGCCGTTGGAGGCGACGAACTCCAGCGAGAAGTCGCGGGTGATCAGCGCTCGCTGCATCGCCCCGGTGGCGAGCACGGCGCCGAGGGCGACCAGAGCCACGAACGCGGGGATCTGACGCAGGATCGCGGGGCGACCCTTGGCCCGCGAGACCACGACGGTGAGGACGCCGCCGAGCGATGCGATGAGCGCCAGGGCGACGCCGGCGGTGCCGAGCGCAGCGTTCATGGGCGGGCCCCTAGGCCGGAGAGTCCTCCACGTGATCGGGGTTGTCCTCGCGGTACTCCTCGGAGTGCTTGATCACGATCCGCTCGGAGCGGAAAGTGCCGTCCGGGAGGAAGTGGCCCTCGAGCACGGCGGGGACGTCGGCCTCGAACAGCGGCGGCGGCTCGGTGCCGATGTGGCGGACGTCGACCGACTCGCCACCGAAGGCCAGGGCGAACACGATGGCGTCGTCGAGGCCCTGCTCGGTGGGCTCGCCCACGACGGTGCCCTGGATGCGGATGTCGCGGTCGCCGATCTCGTCGCGCTGCGCCACCGCCTCGTCGACGTTGTAGTAGTAGAGCGAGCTGCCCTGGACCTGCACGACGAGCAGGCCGACGATGCCGGCGAGCAGGGCCACGATGACGACGCCGACCACCACGCCGCGGCCGCGCGAGCGCGGTGGGCGAGACGGACCGCCGGCCTCGGGGCCGGTGCGGGGGGTGAGGTCGAGCTCGGGAGTGGTCACGCGCTACATCCAGCGCCGCTCGTCCGGTGGCACCTGCTCGGCGAGGCGCCGGCCGCGCTGGCGGCTGCGGACCGCCAGGGCGGCCACCGACCCGAGGGCGAGGGCGTAGCAGATCCCGATGGAGACCCAGGGGGTGGAGGCGACGATCACGACGGTGCTCCGGTGGGAGCGGGGCCGTCGCCCAGCGCCGATCCGGGTGCCGCCGCCTCGGCCCGACGTTCGGCGAGCGCACGGTCGAGGCCCCTGTCCTCGACCCGGTTCTCCAGCCAGAGGACCCGGAAGCGGTGGAGCATCAGCCAGGCGTACAGGCAGCCGAAGGTGGCCATGCCGATCATCAGCGCCAGCAGCATGGTGCCGTCGATCTTCGGGTCGAGCCGGGTGATGGTGGGCCCCTGGTGCAGGGTGCGCCACCAGGTCGTGGCGTAGTGGCACACCACCGTGGCGGGGCCGAGCAGGATGCCCACCACCGCAGCGATGCGGGCCCGCCGGTCGCGCTCGATCGGCAGGCGCCGGACGGCGAGGTAGCCGAGGACCAGGAAGAAGAGGACGGCCGTGGTGGTGAGACGAGCGTCCTGCCACTCCCAGTAGGTGCCCCAGGTGGGCTCGCCCCACAGGGCGCCGGTGACGAGGGTGACGAACAGCAGCACGGCGCCGATCTCGGCCGACGCGTGGGCGAGGAGGTCCCACCACTCCGACCGCCGGATCAGGTAGCCGAGGCTGCCGGCCACCGTGACGAAGAACGCGGTGAAGGCGACGATCGCGGTGGGGACGTGGACGTACATGATCCGCACGTACTCGCCCTGACCGGCGACGCCCGCGGAGACGCGGTCGGGTGCGGAGACGACGAGGCCGAACAGGAGCAGCAGCACCGCACCCGCGAGGGACAGCGCGCCCAGCACCCGCGTGCCCTTCGAGGCGGTCGAGGTGTTCATAGGAGGCGCCACCAGCGCAGCCCAGATCCGACCCCGATGGCAAGTCGGGACGGACATCCTCCTCAGCCGTCGTCGAGGAGGATCCCGAAGGTGGCCGCGCCGATGCCGAGGTAGGCGCCGGCGAAGCCGACCACCAGCAGCAGCCAGCGCCAGCCCTCCGACGAGGTCCCGTCGAGGGCGGCGTCGACCGCCTGCGTCGCGGCCAGCAGCAGGGGCGCCAGGGCCGGCAGCATCAGCAGCGGCAGCAGCGTGGCGGCCACGCGCTGACCGACCGAGAGGATCCCGTAGAGACACCCGATCGCGGCGAGGCCGACGGTGCCGGCGACGACGGTGGGGACCAGCAGCGCGGGGGCGCCCAGCGCGGCGTCGTAGAGGGCGACCACGCCGAGGAGCAGGAGGGCGTCGAGCACGAGCAGCTGCAGCGTCACCGATGCCACCTTGCCGAGGAAGATCCCTGCGGGGTGCAGGCCCGACAGGCGCAGCGCGTCGCGCAGACCGTCGGGCGCCTCCAGCGAGAAGGCCCGCTGCACCGCCAGGAGCCCGGAGAGGACGACCGCCACCCAGAACAGGCCCGGGGTGCCGTCGCGCAGGATCGTGGTGGAGGAGTCGAACGCGAAGGCGAACAGCAGCAGGACCAGCACGGCGAACGGCGCCACCTGGTTGAGCGCGACGCGGGTGCGGGCCTCGATCAGGAGGTCCTTGCGGGCGACGAGGAGGGCGTCACGCCACATCGTCGGCGCCCTCCTCGCCCACCGGTCGCACGTGACCGCCGACGACCTCGACCTGCCGGTGGGCGACCGCAGCGGCCCGCTCGAGCTCGTGCGACGACAACAGGACGGTCGCACCGGCGCGGCTGGCGTCGCCGATCAGCCCGTCGACGAGATCGCGCCCGGCCTGGTCGAGCCCGGCGTGCGGCTCGTCGAGCAGCCAGAGCTCGGGCCGGCGCGCGACCAGGACGGCCAGCGACGTCCGGCGCCGCTGACCGGCCGACAGCCGCCCCACGAGGACGCTCCGGAGCCGCCCGGCGAGGCCGAGGCGATCCAGGGCGGCGTCGACGTCGGTGGTGCGAGCCCCTGCGGCCCGGCCCCAGAACCGCACGTTGTCCTCGACGGTGAGGTCGTCGTAGAGCCCCGTGGCGTGGGCCAGCAGCCCGACCCGACGCCGGACGGCACGAGCGTCGGCGACGAGGTCGCACCCGAGCACCCGCGCCGTGCCCTCGACCACCGGGACGAGCCCCGCGCAGCAGCGGAGGAGGGTGGTCTTGCCCGCACCGTTGGGGCCCTGCAGCAGCACCACCTCGCCCGGCGCCACGGAGAGGTCGGCCCCGGCCAGGGCGGGGAAGCGACCGACGAGGGCGACGGCGCCACGCAGGTCGACGGCGGGCTCCATGGGCGGCCGCACGCTATCCGCGCCAGCCCGCCCGCTACCCTTTCGACCCGTGATGACCTCCGAGCCACCTGCGGCGGAGGTCGGGCGGGACGGGGACGGTGGGGACCGGCCCGGCACCGACGCTCCGCGACCGGCCGCCTCGCGCCACCGCATCGCCCGCGTCGTCGGCGCGGTGGGGCGCCTCATGATGACCACCGGCGTCGTGATCCTCCTCCTGGTCGCCTACCAGCTGTGGGGCACGAACCTGCAGACGAACCGTGCGCAGGACCAGCTGGCCGACGAGTTCGCGACGCTGATGGCCGAGCCCGAGGCCGGTCCCGGCACCACCACGACCACCGCCGACCCGGACGCACCGCCGGCCACCACGCCGGCACAGGTCGCGCCCACCGTCGCCCCGCCCGCGGCCGGCGATCCGATCGGCTACTTCTCGATCCCGGCGATCGGGCGTGGGCCCTACTACGCGGTGGAGGGCGACGACGTCACGATGCTCAAGCGAGGCGCCGCCCACTACCCCGGCACCCCCCTGCCGGGCCAGGCCGGCAACGCCTCGGTGGCGGGTCACCGCACCACCTACGGCGCACCGCTCCACAACGTCGACGACCTCGTCGCCGGCGACGAGATCTTCTGGACCACCCCGCAGGGGGAGTTCACCTACGAGGTCACCGAGATCAAGATCGTCGCCCCGTCCGACGTGTCGGTGATCCAGCCGCAGAACCCCACCGCCGAGAAGCCCGAGGGCGACGACATGCTCACCCTCACCGCGTGCCATCCCAAGTTCTCGGCCGCCCAGCGGATCATCGTGCACGCCAAGCTGGTCGGGAACCCGGTCGAGAAGCTCCCCGGGCAAGACGAGGCCGCGCAGCAGGTCATCGAGGAGCTGGGCAGCGACGATGCGACCCTCGACGACTTCGCCACCGAGCCGGCGCTGCGGTTCCCGGGCGCCTGGTGGGGCCTGCTCTGCGTCGGGCTCTGGATCCTCACCCGTGTCAGCGCCCACCTGCTGCGTCGCACGCGGGTGCCCTGGATCCTCGCCTACGTGATCGGCACGCCGCTGTGCCTCCTGGTGCTCTACCTGTTCTTCGAGTCCTTCAGCTACGAGGGCTTCGCGAGGACCGTCGGCCTCACCATCTGAAGCCGAAGCCAGGTCGAGGGCCCCGTCGCGGGCCGATCGGCGACCGCTCGTCGTCGGCTACTCGCCGCGGAAGACCGGGGCGCGACGCTCGGCGAAGGCGGCCTTGCCCTCGACGAGGTCGGCGCTGGCCCAGGCCCGATCGAACGCGGCCTGGACGTCGGCGTCGACGGGCAGCGCAGGATCGAGGGCGTTGAGCATGAGCTTGTGGCCCGAGATCGTGAGCGGCGCCTTGGTGGCGACGTCGTCGGCCCAGGCGAGCGCGTCGTCCACCGGTCCGAGGCGCTGGGCCAGGCCGAGGCGGAAGGCGTCGGCGCCCGACACGGTGTCGGCGGCGAGGAGCATCGCCCGAGCGGTGCCCTGACCGGCGAGGGCGGCCAGCCGCTGGACGGTCCACAGATCGACCATCAGCCCGAGCTTGGCGGCGGGGATGCCGAAGGTCGCATCGGCGGTGGTGGTGCGCAGATCGCAGGCGACGGCGAGCTGGGTGCCCGCGCCGAGGGCGGCGCCGTCGACCCCCGCGATGCACGGGAACGGGGCGTCGCGCAGACCGTGCAGCAGCCCCCGGAGGAGCACCGCGAACTCGGGGCCCTCGATGCCCTTCAGATCGGCCCCCGCGCAGAACCCGCCCTCGGTGCCCCGCAGCACCAGCGCCCGCGTCCCCGACGGGGCGCCCACGACGGCGTCGCGGAGCGCCTCGACGTGCTCGGCGTCGAGGGCGCCACGTCGCTCGGGGCGGTCGATGGTGACGACGCGCACCGCGTCGCCTCGGGTCTCCACGTCGATGCTCATCGCCGCAGGACCGTAGCGAGGTCGCCGCTCGCGACCGAGCAGGGCCTCGCGGCGCCGAGACCGCCGGCGGCGATCAGCCGAAGCGGCGGCGCAGGGCCGGCACGAGGGCCGGCAGCATGTAGGCGTCGTCGTCGGTGAGCGGCACCACGATGGGTTCGCCGTCGTCGAGCGGGATGACCACGTCGAGGCCCTCTCGGTACGGGTCGTGGAGGGTGCTCCAGCGGGCGATCGGATGGCGCTTCCACGCCACCCCGATGCTGGTGAGGCGGAGCCGGCCGACGGCGACCTCCTGACCCCGCTCGACCTTCTCGATCAGCTCCTTGCGCTGGTCCGCGCCCGCCGTGTCGCGCAGGACCGTCCAGAGGTAGGTCATGGTCTCGACGATGGCCGTGGCCCGCCGCGACGAGGCCGCGTTGCGGGCGGCGACGCGGACCGACGAGCCGTCCTCCATCTCGAGGTTCACGCTCATGCGCGCCGAGGCCGCCTTGCGGACCAGGGCCGCCTCGACCTCGAGCTTGAAGCGCACCTCGACGATGTCGTCGAGGACGACGCGCCGCCCACCGATCTCGAGCGCGTCCTCGCCGACCCGGATGGTGAGCGTGCGGAACAGGGAGCTCGGGAGCTGCACCTGCCACCGGTACTCGTCGCCCTCGGCCTCGACGAACGGGGGCCGCGGAGGGGTCGTCAGCGTGCCGCGGACCCGGCGTGGGTTCGCCTGCTCCGGCATCGGGTCGCGCCGCAGCGAGGAGCCGATGGCCGGCGGCGGATCGACCGGAGGCACCGCCGGACGGGGCCGCGCCGGCGCCGACCCCGCCGTCGCCGCAGAAGCAGCGCGGTCGACGACGTCGACACCGCCCGGGT
>CAZCVS010000044.1:0-334 GCA_964501845.1 uncultured Iamiaceae bacterium | reverse complement strand
CGGTCGCGGCGGGAGCGTCGCCGGCCACGGCCGTGGCGACGGCCGACGGCGCCGAGAGGGTGCGGATCCGCGCCGCGGGCGAGGGCACCCGAGGTGGCGCAGCCGCCACCGGCACCGCTCGCTCGGGGCGCCGGACCGGCTGCGCCGACGGGGCGCGAGGAGGCCTCGGAGCGCGACCGTCGACCTTCGGGGTGCCACGGCCGTCGACGGCCCGGTCCTGCTCCTCGGTGGCGCCGCCGTCCTCGTTCACCGGAGGCCCATCGGCACCGTCGCGCCGATCTGCAGCGAAGTGGGCCGGAAGGCCCACGCGCGGCCTGGCTCCGACAGGTAGCGT
>CAZCVS010000043.1:6416-12284 GCA_964501845.1 uncultured Iamiaceae bacterium | reverse complement strand
GGAACATCTTCTTGAAGCTCGACCTGCCGCCCGCCGCCGACGACCACCGTCGGGTGCTGGCCGTGCTGCGCTGGCTGGAGGCGTGATGACCGAGGACCCGACCAACCCCTATTCGATGCTGCCACCTCCGCCGCCGGCCCCACCCGGCCCGACGCTCGTGCGCACCGGCCCCACCATCAACGTCGCCTGGCTCGCTCTCGGCAGCCTGGCCGCGGTGGTCGGCCTGCTCTTCAGCACGCTCGAGGTCGTCGGCCTCCTCGCCCACGAGGAGCGCGACGAGCAGATCCGCATCGACGACCCTGCCGTCGCGGTGCTCGACGTCGCCAGCGACGGCGGGACGATCGAGATCGTGGGCGCCGACACCGAGGTGGTCCGCATCGATGCCCGCGTCAGCGAGGGTCTGACCGAGACCGACTTCCGCCAGGAGGTGGTCGGTGACCGGCTCCAGGTCCGGGTGCGGTGCAAGGCCGTCGTGTCCAACCTGTGGTGCCGCGCCGACCTGCGCATCGTCGTCCCCCGCGACCTCGAGGTGAAGGTCCGAGCCGACCACGACCGGATCAGCCTGCGGGCCATCGAAGGGCGGGTCGACGCCGAGTCCAGCAACGGGACCGTCGAGGCCGAGGCGCTCTCGGGTGCCACCCGCCTGCATTCGGGCAACGGCACGGTGCGGGCGACCCGTCTGCGCACCGAGAGCATCCAGGCCGCCAGCAGCAATGGCTCGGTACGCCTCGAGTTCGGGGTCGCACCGCTATCGGTCATCGCCCGCTCCGGCAACGGCAGCGTCGAGGTGGCCGTCCCCCGTGGCGATGCCGGCTACGCCGTCGACGTCCGCAGCGGCAACGGCTCCACCGAGAACCTCGTCCGGGCCGACCCCGACAGCGAGCGCCGCATCGTCGCCACCAGCTCCAACGGCAGCGTCACCGTCCGCTACCTCGATTAACGGGCTCCACCGACACGAACTTCGTAGGTCAGAGCGCCGATCCGGGGGTTCTCACCTACGAAGTTCGAATGGGGTGGGGTGGTCAGCTGCTGCGGGCTTCTTCGATGAGGTTGATGTCGTAGAGGACGAGATCGAGGGCGTCGGCGGCGGCGATGGGGGCGAAGCGCTGCGGGTGCTGGGGCGTGACGCAGGTGGCGACCGGACTGAGGATGGTCCACGGCGTCGGGTGGCAGAACTGCACCACCGAGTAGCGCTCACCGGGCTGGTCCGGGTCGGCGACGACGCGGTGGATACCGGGGGTGATGACGCCGTTGGTGATGACCTCGAGCATCAGACCGGTGTTGATGATGGCGCCATCGTCGGGCGCGGTGGCGTCGATCCAACGGCCCTCGTCCTTGAGCTTCACCTCCAGTCCCCGAGCCGTGGCCCGCGGCAGGGCGGTGATGAGGTTGATGTCGGCGTGCTCGCCCGCCCACACGTGGGGCGCATCGGGCGCGGACTCCATGGCCGGGTAGTGGATGGCCCGGCTCAGCGTCGAACCGTCGACCAGCATCTTCTCGAAGTACGACTCGTGGCAGCCGATGCCGACCGCGACGATCCGCAGGATGCGGCGCTGGAGGTCCGCGATCGCGTCGTGGAAGCTGTTGAGCACCGCAGCGATGCCGGGGACGGCGGCCTCGGGCAGGACCTGGTCGTGGTAGCGGTGCGGGAACCGGGTCCTCAGAGGGTGCCCGGGTGCGACGTCGCGCGCCCAGTTGAGCATCTCCTTCCAGTCGGCTACGTCGGCGGTGGCGGCCGTCTCCACGAGCAGGCCCGTGTAGCCGGTCTGGCCGTGGGTGCCCGGCGCGACGAACTGGGCCTTGGTCTCCGCGGGCAGGGTGAAGAACTGCTCCAGCAGGGCGTACGCCTCGTCGATGAGGTCGCTGCTCACGTCGTGGGTCACGTACACGAAACCGGTGGCGAGCGACCGGATGAGGCCGTCGACCACCGCCCGCTGCTGCTCGGCGCTCCCCTGCTCGAACGCGAGGAGGTCGACCTCGAGGATCTCGTCTGCCATGGATCGCACGCTACCCACGCCGCGGTGCCGTCGTCGCTCGATGGCCATCGTGCTCGGGCGGCATCGCCGCCATCGCGGCCGGCTGAGCCGCCGGACCGCAGCGGGGAGGGGGCTCAGCCCGGACGGATCCCGGTAAACCCGGCCGGCGGTCCGCCCGGGTCGTCGTCGGGTGGCGGGGAGTCGTCGTCCGTGGTGTCGTCGGACACGGCGTCGGGGGTGTCGACCGTCGCCGGGAGCTCGTGGATCACCGTCGCTTCGGACGCTCCGTCAGGCTCGGCGTCGGGTGCGGTGGTCTCCTCGACCTCGGCGGGCAAAGGCTCGGCATCTCCCGAGGCCTTGGCCGCGGCTCGCTTCGACGGCTTGCGCCGGACGCTGCGCACCAGCCCGGCGAGCCGGGCCGCCGTGTCGGGAAGGCGATCGGTGATGTCGGGCATCATCCGGGCGGTCTGGCTGTCGATGCTGCCTTCGGCGACGAACGCGATGAGCAGGCCCACGACCTCGCCCTTCTTGGCCATGCCGGTCTGATCGGAGTCGAGCAGGAAGATCCACGACCCGGCCAGGGCGGGGTCGAGCTCGACGCGGCTGCCGGCTCGGCCCTTCAGCTTCTCGGCGCCCCCTTCGGGCGCCGCCATGGCGATGGTGGCACCGAAGGGGTTGCGAGACGCTCGGGCCCGGAACTCGACGCCCCCGAAGGTGAAGCGGCGCTCGCTGCCCGCGGTCGCCAGGCTGCCGAAGTCGTCCGACCGCAGCGACAGCGGCCGAGGGTAGGTGCCGTCGATCCGCAAGATCGTCCTGCCCGTCACCTGCACCGGCAAGGCGGTGCCTCGCACGGCATCGAGCGACTGGAAACGGGCGGTGCGGGCGTTGAGCAGCACCAGGGCGAGGAGCGGCAGCCCGAGGCCGGCCACGAGCATCAGCAGGCTGAGCAGCAGGCGCTGCGCCTGGTCGACACCGCGCGCCATGTCGAAGCGGAACGGGATCTCGGTCGTGGACGCCTGCTCGCGGCCTTCGACCTCCTCGAACACCTGGAGGGTGCCCGTCACCGTGCCCGAGGCCCGCCCGGCGGGCGACGCCTGGATGGAGATGGTGACCGGGACATCGGCGGGGACCTCGATGCAGTCGGACTCACCGGGAAGCGGCGACCCGTCGGCGAGGGTCACCACCACGGGGCCGGCGCCATCGGGCGGCTCGGGCACAGAAGACTCACCGAACCAGACGCACCCCGGTCCGTTCCCGCCGATGAGGACCAGATCGCTCTCCGTCGAGCCCTCACCGGTGAGCGATGGCATCTGGAGCGACCCCGGGGAGTACTGGATCGACCCCTCCGGCCGGCGGACGAGGAGCTCCAACGGAGCCGACTGGGAGATCAAGAGGGCATCGCCGGTGGTGGTGATGCGCACCTCGGCCGTGGCCTCGACCAGGTTCGCCGTGAGCGTGTCCGGCGTCTCGAACGTGCCGGTGAAGGGACCTCCGGGCTCGCCCTCGAGGGGGATCTCGTCGACCCGGCCCGTCACCGGGTTGCGCAGGCGGACCGTAGCCTCGGAGGCCTCGATCACGTCGGCGACCTCCACCCCTTCGGGCAGCTCGAGGACCACCTGGAGCGGCGTGGACGCGCCCCGCTCGAGGGGCGGCTGGTCGCCGAAGGCCACGCCGATGTCGCTGAACACGAAGATCTGGAGGGTGGCGGCATCGCCCTCCTGCTCCGGGTCGGTGATCGACACCGTCCACTCGCCAGACCAGGAGGCGTCATCGTCCGGGCGCTCCAGATCGATGGCGAAGCCCCGACCGGCGACCGAGCGGGCGACCATCTCCGTGGCCCCCACCGTCGCCGTGCCGGCCTCGGACACCTCGGTGGTCTCGCCACCGGGCCCTTGGAGGACGACCGTGGCCCCGTCCTCGGGCGGCAGCACCAAGATGTGGGCCCGGCGGAGGCTCTGGTCGAGGACGAAGGTCCGGCTCCCCGCCGCGCACGGATCGTCGCCGCAGATCTCGACCTGATCGGGGCCGGGCACCAGGTTGCCGCCGGCCAGCCTGATGCCGACGCCGTTGAACTGGGTCACGAGGACGTCGATGTCCTCCGCCGGCAGGTAGGCGCCCTGGACGCGGGACGTCTCGCCGTCGGCGGGCTGGGTGCCGCACGTGTAGTCGTCGGCCTTGCCGGCGCTGGCCGCGGCTAGCGGGAGCTGCGACCGACGGGCCACGTCGCCCGACAGGGCCACGGTGAGCAGGGTGATGTCGTCGGCGCGCAGCTGATCGGCGAGCTCGCCGGGATCGCAGAGCGCCCGGCGGCCGAGGGCCTCGGCCTCCTGCACCCGTTCGGGGCTGGTCAGCTCGATCCCCGGCGCGTAGGGCTTGGTGGTCCCAAGTCGCTCCTGGTCGGCTTCGGAGGTGCGCACGGCGAGGTCGTAGCCCCCGTCGGTGAAGAGCATCACGGCTCGACACGGCGCGGCGCCGCCTTCGTTCGTGACCACGGCGGCCTTCTCGGCGAGGGCCTCGCGGCCAGCCGAGAGGGCGTTCACGAAGTCGGTGTCGATGCCCTGGTTGAACTCGGCGAACTCGTCGAGCGACTCGTTGAGGCTGTCGGCGGTGTCCGAGCCGGCGGAGGTCCAGTCCTGCACCAGCCGGTAGTCGTTCGAGAAGGCGGCGAGGGCCACATCGACCTGCGGCGACGCGGACCCCTCGCTCGACGACAGCGCGATCAGGCTGTCGAGCGCGCCGCGGGCGGCGTCGACGCGGCGGTTCTCCGGGTCGGTCTGCTTGAGCGAGGCGGATTCGTCGATCAGGAACAGCACCAGCAGCTCGCGCGAGCCCTGGACGCAGCCGACGAGGTCGTCGATGGCCGGATCGCCCGAGGGGGTGACCGGCGACCCGGTGGTCCCCGCGGCCACCGTGGTCGTGGTGGCCTCGGGGTCGCTCTGGGCGCCCGCCGGAAGCAGCGGGGTGGCAGCTAGGCCCACGGCGACCACGACACCGGCCAGCGCGGAGCGGATGGACGAGCGCCTCACGACGCCAGCTCCGTCGCGATGGGCCACACGTGCAGGCCAGCGGCGACGACCGCGGCGATCGCCAGCACGACGAGCGCGGGCTGCAGGATGGGGCGCGGCACGTAGTGCGGGGAGCGGCGACGGCTCAGGTCGACCCGCCGCACCACGCCGATGATCAGGATCGGGATCAACGCGCCGGTCACGTAGCCGACGATGTGGGCGGGGATGCCGTCCACCGAGATGAGCGGCAGGCTGATGAGCACCGAGGCGAAGCCGAGCGCTACGAGCGAGAGCGGCGGGCCCACGGCGGTCGCCGGCGCAGGCGTCGTTGCCGCTGGTCGCGCCGGTTCCTTCTCTCGCCCCTTCGCCATTCGCTTCCCCCGGGTGGCCGTGCGTCGCCGCAGACCCTAGCGGGTCGTCTCCAGGCTCCCGGGGGTGTGTGGGACTAGCTCTCGAGGGTCCAGCGCCGCCCGCAGGACTGGCAGCGGAGGGTGGTGACGTGGACGATCAGATCGACCACGACGATCTCGCTCTGGCCCGAGCAAGCCGGGCAGGACGGGTTCGCCGACGCCACCGAGCGACCCCCGACGGACTTGGCGACCGTGCCGGTGAGGAGCCCGGTTCCCGCGGCGAGCCCCTCGGCTTGGGCCAGGTCCGAGTCGGGGCGAAGGGCATCTCGCCACCGGCTCGACCGCCAGAATCGGATGCGCTCGGTCATGTTGCTGGAAGGATACGCGACCGTCACTCGACCGTCACCGGGCCATCCGGCCCAAATCAGCTGCTGGCGCGCCAGGACCCCCCTCGGAGCAGCTCCCCCCGAACGTTCGCCGCCGCTCAGCGGCGCGGGTCGCGCCGCACCACCAGCCCGTGCTTCGCCGTGAGGACGT
>CAZCVS010000043.1:0-6316 GCA_964501845.1 uncultured Iamiaceae bacterium | reverse complement strand
GCTCAGCGGCGCGGGTCGCGCCGCACCACCAGCCCGTGCTTCGCCGTGAGGACGTGGCCGGTGAGGGTCCGGTCGTCGTGGCGCATCCGCCACGACAGGAGCCGCCCGCGGGCATCGGCCACCGCACCCGCCTGGGCGGGGTCGTCCGAGCGGTTGACCACCTGGTCCGGATCGTCGACGAGGTCGAAGTAGAAGCAGTCGCCGTTGCCGAGGTGGACGTACTTGTGGTCGGCCGCACGGACGACGTCGAGGCTGCACTCCTCCATCGTCAGCCCGAGGATCTCCTCGGCCACGTGGTCCACGGGGTCCCGGAAGTCCCACTGCCAGTGCGCCTCGGTGCGCCAGTCGTCGGGGACGGTGCCGTCGTGGAGGAACGGCTGGAGCTCCCGGCCGTCCACGGTCAGGGGCACCTCGGCACCCATCCAGGTGCACAGCGTGGGCATCACGTCGACCGACTCCGTGAAGGCGTCGACCGCCGTGCCGCGAGTGGCATCGGCCTCGGGGCGAGGGTCCACGACGATGAGCGGCACGTGGTAGCTCTCGTCCCACCAGCCCAGCTTCTCGACCAGCCAGTGGTCGCCCAGTTGGTCGCCGTGGTCGGCCGTGAGCACGATGAGCGTGTCCTCGGTGAGGCCCAGCTCGTCGAGGTGGCCGAACAGCCGGCCGAGCTGGTCGTCGACCTCGGTCATGTTGCCCCAGTAGGTGGCGCGGAGCTGGCGCATCTCGCGCTCGTCGACCGGCGCCTCGGTGATGTGGGCGCCGGCGGCGTGGATCGGGTGCATCGCCAGCTCCGCGCCTCGGTCGTCGAGGCGCTTGAAGGCGGGGCCGTCGTCGGGGTCGTAGAGGTCGTGGTACCCCTCGGGTGCCCGGTAGGGCGGATGGGGGCGGATGTAGGAGACGTGGGCGAACCACGGCTCGTCGGTGGTGCGCTGGTCGAGCCACTCGATGACGCGCTCGGTCATGAACGCCGTCTCGGTGTGCTCGGCCGGGAAGATCGACGGCGCCCAGGTGCTGCCGTGGTCCTCGGCGCCGGGATAGTCCGGTCTGGCCTCGAAGAGCTCCTCCCAGGTGGCCGGGAGGTCGTGGCCGTGGCCCGCCAGCCACTCCAGCCACGGGGCCATGTTGTGCCACGTGAGGACGGTGGCCGGGGTGAAGCCGGGGAGGACCCCCTCGTAGTCCCACAGGCGCGGGTCCTGCGGATCGGTCACCGTCCGCGGGTCGACGCTGGTGTCGGTGTAGCCGAAGAGGGTGGGGTCATAGCCCAGGGCGCGGGCCTCTCGGGCGATGTTGGTGAAGCGGTCGTCGAGCGGGGTCCCGTTGTTCACCGACCGGTGGTTCATCAGGTACATGCCCGTGTGCAGCGACGCCCGGCTGGGACCGCACGGGGCCGTGACCGACCAGTGGTTGGCGAAGCGGACACCGCGACGTGCGAGCCGGTCCAGGTTCGGGGTCCGCACCACGGGGTGGCCGGCGATGCCGAGGCAGTCGCCCCGCCACTGGTCGACCGTGATGTAGAGCACGTTTGCCGCGGGCACCAGACCTCCCCCTGCTGCGCGCGGTGGGACCGCGCGCCGTGACGCTACGCCGCGGCGAGGGGCCTACCGGGCGTGGGTGTAGGGACGGGCCGGCCGGCCGTGGAGCTGGTCGGAGATCTCCTCCCAGATCCAGGTCAGGAGCTGGGCGATCTCGGGGTCGCTGTCGAGCAGCAGGTCGCCGCGGCGGCCGAGGATGCGCAGGTGCACGAGCTGCACCTGCAGGTCGGCGATGGTGGCCGCCTGGTCGACGGTCAGGCTCCCGGTGAGGCGGATGGAGCCGTCGTCGTCGGTGGTGGACTCGGCGGCCCGGAAGGCATCGGCGATCTCCTCGATGTCGGGCACGAGCGCGGTGGCGACCCGGCTGAGCTGGGCGTCGGTGCGATGACCCTGGCCCTGGGCCACCAGGACCAGGTGGCACTCGCGCAGAGCGTCGTCGAGGTAGCCGACCGCGGCCTGGAACGACGCGCCGGGGAGGCGGTCGAGGACGATGTCGCGGCGCCCGTCGTCGGCGGTCACGGGGTCGTCGGCGTTCTCGCGGCATCGGGCACCTCGAGCTCGAACCACACCCGCTTGCCGCCGGTCGGATCGGGCTCGACGCCGTGCGCCGCGCTCAGGCCGTCGACGAGCTGCATCCCGCGGCCGGACTGCGCCAGCGGATCGGTGCGCTCCCGCAGGCCCGGGAGGCGGTCGCTTCCGTCTTGGACCTCGACGCGGACCCGGCCCCCGGTCTGGGAGATGGACAGGCAGCACGGCGTGCGGGCGTGCAGCACCACGTTGCTCACCAGCTCGCTGACCAGGAGGGCCATCGTGTCCGCCAGCTCCGAGGCTCCGACCTGATCGAGCACGTCGACGCTCCACCGGCGAGCGAGGGCCACGCTCGCCGGGGTCGGAGCGAGCTCGATCGATTCGGACATCGGCGGCGACCGTACCCCGCGACCCCCTCGCTCAACCGGCATCTCGCCCGGATCGGGCGACCGTCGCACCGGGCGCCACCGGCGAGAACCCCCGGCGGTCGGCCGGGTGACCCGGCTGCACCGGTGGGTACGGTCGTCGGGTGGCCGACTCCCCTGCCGACGTGACCCGGTGGATCCGCGTGACGATCACCGTCGACCCGAGCCGGGACCCGGCCGCGGCCGAGATCGCGTCCGACGTCCTCTGGGGTGCCGGCGCCGCCGGGGTCGAGGAGCAGGAGGCCGATGGCAGCGTCCTCCTCCTGGGCGGGTTCCCCGACCCCGCATCTGCCGACCACGCCGTCGCCCGGGCCACGGAGCTCGGACTGGATGCGAGCGCTGCGCCCATCGACGACGACGGCCTCGACGGCTGGCGGGCATGGGCCACGCCCGAGCAGGCCGGACGGTTCTGGATCACGCCCCCGTGGGTCGACGCCCCGGTCCTCGGACCTGGCGAGCAGGTGCTGTGGATCGACCCGGGCCCCACGTTCGGCTCGGGCTCGCACCCGACCACCCGGCTGGTCCTGACCCTGCTCCAGGAGCTGGTGGCACCGGACGCCTCGGTGCTCGACGCCGGCTGCGGCAGCGGGGTCCTCGCCGTCGGCGCGGCGTGCTGCGGTGCCGCGTCGGTGGTGGCCACCGACATCGACCCGGCCTCGCCCGAGACCGTCGCCGCCAACGCCGCCCGCAACGGCTTCGCGGAGCTGGTGCACCCCACCACCGATCCCGTCGGCGCCTTGGCAGCCCGAGGCGAGCGCTTCTCCGTCGTGGCCGCCAACCTGCTGGCGCCGGTCATCGCCGAGGTCGGCGGGGACCTGGTGGCGTGCGTGGCCCCCGGTGGTGCCCTCGTGATCTCCGGCCTGCTGGCCGACCGCTGGGAGGCCACCGTGCCCTTCGTCGCGCCGATGGCGGTCGAGCGCGTCGTCGAGGAGCACGGGTGGGTCGCGGTCGTGCTCCGGTAGGTTCGCTCCCCGATGGCCCTCTTCCCCACCCGCGAGCTCGCCTTCGACGAGGACGACCTCGCCGAGGTCGCCGCGATCCTCACCGACCTCGATGCCGCCACCACCGGCGTCGGCTCGGGCTGGGTGAACTTCGTTCCCGAGGTCGAGGAGGGCCACGACCCGCCGCCCCGCAACCCGGTCGTCGCCATCTTCTCCGCCCGCGGCGATGCCGTCCCGCTCGCCACCTGGTCGGCGCCGGCCAACCCCGGCGGCCGGGCCAACCTCGGCATCACCCACGGCTCGGGGCCCCAGGCCCTGGCCAAGCTCGCCCGCTTCGGCGTCGACCTCGAGCCCGACTGGCTCAAGATCGCCGACCACCCCCGCCGCGGCCTGGTGGTCGCCGCCCCCCGCCAGGTCGACCACGATCACGCCCTCTGGTGGCTGCTCACCGCCACCCACATCCTGAGCGTCGTCCCGCTCACCGGCAACTGGCTGGCGAAGATCTACACACCCTGACTCCCGAACCCGGCGGCCCACTTCAGCAGAGGGCCGCCTGGCGACCTGTTCGATCTGTTCCCGTGTCCCGCACGGGGCACCTCCCGACGAGCGCACCAAAGCGGTAGCCACGAGTGCACCCGCGCCCACCACCACCACCAGCAGCAGCAGCAGCAGCCGCTGCTCGGTGGCGGTGGTCATCCGGTGAACGTCGCCGGCCCCGGGACCGGAACTGCCGGAGGAGGGGTCGTACCCGGGCCAGGGCCAGTCCCGCCGAGGGTCGTCGACGTCACCGGAGCGGTGGTCGTGGACGTCGTCGGCAACGGATCGCCTTCGACCGTGAAGGTGTCCTGCCCGTCTCCGGGAACCTGGTCTTGGGTGATGCACTGGCCCCCGAGCGTGTAGTTGCCCTGGGGAGCGTCGCCCGGCACCGCGAGGCGGCCGCTATAGGACCCGTCGCGGGGGTCAACAACGACGCCGCTGATCTTGAAGCCGAACGGCTGGCCGACGCCTTCGATACCGATGAGAGCCCCACGCACGTTCACGTGGGTGGTGGCGCCGAGGTACCGGTTCATCCAGCAGGTGCCGGTGAACGTGATGGTCCCCCCTGGCCGCACGACCGAAGGAGCCCCGCTGATCTCGTACGTGTCATCGGGCGGCACGGCCGGAGCGGACGCTGCCGGGCCAGCCAGAACAGCAGCCACGAGGGCCGATGCTCCAGCTACGAACAGCAATCGATTCCTGATGGTGGTGATGGCGCTGCTCCTGTTCATGCGAAGGCGAACCAATAGACATCGGTGTATCCGTTGCCGTTGAAGTCGCCCGAGGTCGGCGAGTAGGTCCCGCCGACGGTGCGGGTGCTGGCGTGGGGGGCGGCGAACCCTGCGTGGGTGGTCTGACCCCACCAGATCGAGTCGGGCTCGCTGCCCGGCCCGTACCAGGCGCCCTCGACCACAGGCGAGCCCGACGACGCAACCACGGCACCAAGCACATCTTCCGCATCGAGCTCGATGTAGGCGTCGGGGTCGGTCTCGATCGCCGACTCCGAACTCGTGGAGGGATCCGGGTCCGCCACCGTCTCGTCCAGCGCGAGGTCGACGACCGGAAGAGGCGCCTGCTGGGCCCCCGCCGGAGTCGGGGCCGCAATGGGCACCCCGATCGCCAAGACGACCACGGCCGCGACCCACGCTTTGCGTGCAAACGAACCAATCACCCTGAACTGCTCCCGTTTCCGCTCAACGACGGGAGATCGCCGTTGCCATCAAAGAGGCGATGGGCATCCGGATCATGACGGGGACGTCTCACCCCGTTCTCGACGGCACCGACCGCGACGGTGTGGCGAGCAGCAGCCTCCGTCAGTCCTCGACGTCGACGATCCAGAAGCGCCCCTGGACCAGGCCGTGGGGAGCCACGACGGGGCCGACCGGTTGACGCGTCCACGCCAACCGGTCATCCACGTCGATCCCGCCCCACGGACCGGGTGCCGTGGGTGGCACGCAGCACGTACGGCGGCCGGCGCTTGGTCTCCTGGTAGATCCGGGACAGGTACTCGCCGACGACTCCCAGCGCCATCAGGACCACACCTCCCAGGACGAGCTGCAGCGCGATCGTCCAGGTCCACCCGGCGGCCGCCTCGCCTCCCGCGACGGCCGTGACCGCACCGACCGCGAGGTAGACGAGTGCGGCCAGCGTCGTCAGGAGCCCGACGAACGATGCCAACCGCAGCGGTACGTCGCTGAACAGGAGCAGGCCGTCAATGGCGAAGCGGATGCGGCTGCGGATCGAGTACTTGGTCTCGCCGGTCAACCGGGCGCTGCGCTCGTAGGTGACCCCGATCTGGCGGAACCCCACCCAGCCCCGGAGGCCGCGCAGGAAGCGGTTCGCCTCCGGCAGGTCGCGGATGGCATCGACGACCGTGCGGTCCATCAGGCAGAAGTCGCCGCTGTCGAGGGGGAGCTCGACCTCGGAGATGCGGTGCATCAGCCGGTAGAAGACGAAGAAGCAGGCGCCGAGGATCGGCCCCTCCTTGCGCTTCTCCCGCACGGCGTAGACGACCTCGTAGCCCTCGCGCCACCGCGCCGCCATCTCGGGCAGGACCGACGGCGGGTCCTGGAGGTCGGCGTCCATCAGCACCACCGCCGTCCCGCGAGCGTGGTCGAAGCCGGCCGACAGCGCGCCCTGGTGCCCGAAGTTGCGGGACAGCTCGACGAGCTTCACGTTCGGATTGACCGCCCGCTGCTCGAGCACGATCTCACGGGAGCGGTCGGTGCTGCCGTCGTCGATGAAGACGATCTCGTAGGTGCCGATCGATTCGAGCACCGGGACCAGTTCGGCCAGCAGCGGGACGAGGTTGCCCTCCTCGTTGAACACCGGGACGACGACGGACAGGACCGGC
>CAZCVS010000042.1:0-12702 GCA_964501845.1 uncultured Iamiaceae bacterium | reverse complement strand
CGCACCACCACCGGCTCGTCCACCACGGATGGACCATGATCCGCGGCCCCGCCGGACTCGTCTTCCACAGACCCGACGGCACCACCATCGAACCCCCACCGTTCCAACAAGCCGCCTGAACCTCAGCCCGGCGTCTTCCCATCGACGGCACGAGGCCCCGAACCTCGACCCCACCCGATCGAGACGGAGACCCACGAGACACAGCAACCGACGAGTAGGCCCGCTCCCGACGCGGGCCTACTCGTCGTGCGCTCGCTCGTTACCACGTCTGGGTCTGACCCGGCGCCGGCGTCGGGCGCAAAGGGCCGCGCTCGGCTGGACGCGTCGCTACGGGAGGCGGTAGCGGAGGTGGACGACGCCGTTGCAGAAGCGATGCTCGTCGACGAGCTCGAGGTCGGCGCGCACGCCGGTCGGTAGGGCGGGGTTGCGCCCGCCGAGGATGACCGGCCAGACGAACAGCTGGACCTCGTCGACCAGCCCGGCGGCGAGCGCCTCGGCGGCGAGGTGCGGTCCACCGACCAGCAGGTCCCTGCTGGCAGCCGCCTTGAGGTCGTGGACCGCAGCGGGGTCGAAGTGGCGTTCGAGCCGGGTGCTCGTGGTGACCGGCTCGGTCAGGGTCGAGGAGTAGACGACCTTGTCCGCCGCCTGCCACACCGCCGCGTAGCGGGCCGTCAGATCGGACCGGGCGGCCAGGGTGGGGTCGGTCTCCCACACGGCCAGGGTCTCGTACATGCGTCGCCCGTAGAGGTACGTGCCGGCAGACGCCATCAGCTCGGTGATGGACACGAAGACGTCGTCGTCGGGCGGGGCCCAGTCGAAGGCCCCGCGGCTGTCCTCGGTCCAGCCGTCGAGGGACATGTTCGACCCGTAGATCAGCTTGGCCATTCCTGCACGGTACCGACCCATGGCGGCGAGCGCCGTTGCGGTCGGGTGGCTGGAGGGTCAGCCGGAGAAGGCCTTGTTCCACCAGCGGCGGCCGGGGGCGCCGGACACCAGGAGGAGGGGTGGGATGACGATGAGCAGGACCATGCACCCGGCCGCGACCAGCGTGCTCAACATGGCGGTCGATCTGCCCGCCAGCGGACCACCGCGTCCTTGCGGTCGCATGTGGCCGCGCTGAACCCCGCACGACGGGCGGCTGAACATCTGTCCTTCGAGACGATCCGAGTGCCCGCCCGTAGCATCGGGACATGCCGCACGGACTGCTCCCCATCGCCGCGGCCGACGCGGCGCCGCCCCTCACCGAGCCCCAGGCGGTGGTCGAAGCCTTCCTCGCCGCCCTGATGGCTTCAGACCTCGACGCCGCGCTCGAACTGGTCGCCGACGACCTCGTCTACACCAACGTCGGGTTGCCCACCATCCATGGCCGGGCCCGTCTGGCCAAGGCGTTCGCGGTGATGGAGCGGCCGACCGTCGGCTTCGAGGCCTACCTCCACGCCATCAGCGCCGACGGTCCCGTCGTGCTCACGGAGCGCACCGATGTGATCGTGTGGGGCGGGTTCCGCGCCCAGTTCTGGGTGTGCGGCCGCTTCGACGTGCACGACGGGAAGATCACGCTGTGGCGCGACGCCTTCGACTTCGTCGACATCCTGCGGAGCAACGTGCGCGGCCTGGTCGGGATGATCGCTCCCGCCTTGGCCCCGAAGCCGCCGGTCGGCCGGGACGCAGCACCTGGCCGCGGGAGGATCCGGTAGCCGACGGATCCGGCGGGGCCAGAACGGGTAGGGGCGGTCCCGGAGCGAACCCTGGAGGTGGCGCCATGTCCATGCCCACGAACGACGACGAGCGGGAGATCGAGGAGGTGGAGGAGGCGATCCCACCGGTCGACGGGGACCGGCGGGCGGACCGCGCCACCACCGAGGAGGACCCCGACGGCCTCGAAGACGCTCGCCACGCGGCGGCGGAGGAGGAACCGCCGATCCCCTAGCGGGGCTTGGCGGCCTGCCTCCGATCGCGGGTCGGCCGTCGATGAGCCGGAGCGGCGGTCCGCCTGTCACGCTGGGAGCGCGCCGGGCCCGGCGCCCTGGCCGATCGGCACCCGTGGAACTCCTGTTGCTGTCCAACTCGACGAACCACGGCGAGGCGATGTTCGCCCACGCGTCGGAGCAGTTCATCGAGCTGTGCGCCGGCGACGCGGTCACGTTCATCCCGTTCGCACTCGCCGACTGGGACGACTACGCCGACCGGGTCACCGAGGCGCTCGGGCGCTTCGACATCGAGGTCCGCTCCGCCCACCGTTCCGCCGCCCCCGACCAGGCGATCCTCGCGGCCGACGTGGTCCTCATGGGCGGCGGCAACACGTTCCGGCTGCTGGACTCGCTCGCCGGGCTCGACGTCGTCCGAGGCCTGGCGGACCGGGTCCGGTCCGGCGACACCCGCTACGCCGGCTCGTCGGCCGGGACCAACGTCACCTGTCCGACCATCCGGACGACGAACGACATGCCGATCTGCCATCCGCGCTCGTTCGAGGCCCTCGGGCTCCTGCCGTTCCAGGTCAACCTCCACTACGTGGACCCGGACCCCACGACCACGTACATGGGCGAGACCCGCGACGAGCGCATCCACGAGTTCCTCGAGGAGAACGACTGTCCGGTGCTCGCCATGTACGAGGGCTCGCGCCTGCGGGTCAGCGGCGAGCAGGCGACGATGCACGGCCCGGCCCGGCTGTTCCGCCGCAACGGCGTGGACGACCTGGTCGACGGTGACGACGTGACCCCGCTGCTGCGCGCGTCGCCCGCCTTCGACGGGGGAGCCCGGCCTCGACCGGGTGGTGCGGGCGCCGGTGCAGTAGGGTGACGAACACCTGTACGACTTAGCGGGGACCTCTCGTTGACCTACGGCCGCACGCGGCGGCCGTCACGATTTCCGGTCGCCTCCTCTGAGCCCTGACTCGAGGAGATCCCATGTCCCCCGCATCCCCGTCCCTGCTCGTCGACGCATCGGTCGATCCGATCCCGTTCGCGGTTCCCACCGCGGCCACCGCGATCGTCTACTGCGAGGGCAACTTCGGCGAGATCGACGGCAAGACCGCCAACGGGCTGGTCCGCCACTCCGAGAGCTACCGGATCGTCGCCGTCATCGACAGCCTCCACGCCGGCGCCGACGCGGGCGAGGTCCTCGGCGAGGCGGCCAACGGCATCCCCGTGTGCACCAGCCTCGGTGAGGCGCTGCGCCTCCCGACCGGCCGACCGGACTGGTTCATCTTCGGCATGGCCCCCACGAGCGGCATGCTCTCCGCTCCCGAGCGGGCGATGGTGCTGCACGCCATGTCGCTCGGCATGAGCGTGGTCAACGGCCTCCACGAGTTCTTGAACGACGACGCCGAGTTCGCCGCGGCCAGCGTCACCTACGGGGTCGCCCTCCTCGACGTGCGCAAGCCGCGCGACAAGAAGGACCTCCGGATGTTCAGCGGTCGGATCGACTCGGTCACGTGCCCCCGCATCGCGGTGCTCGGCACGGACGGCGCCATCGGCAAGCGGACCACCTCGACGATCCTGGCCAAGGCCCTCAACGACGCCGGGATCAAGACGGTCCTCGTCGGCACGGGGCAGACCAGCATCATCCAGGGCGCCCGCTACGGCACCGCCCTCGACGCCATCCCCGCGCAGTTCTGCGCCGGAGAGATGGAGGCGGCCGTGGTCGACGCCTTCGAGGGCGAGCACCCCGACGTGATCATCGTCGAGGGGCAGGGCGCACTCAGCCACCCGGCGTACCTCACCTCGGCCTACATCCTGCGGGGGAGCCGGCCGCAGGCGGTCGTCCTCCAGCACGCCCCCAAGCGCGACCGGCTGTCGGACTTCGGCACGCTGACCACGCCGACCGCGGCGAGCGAGATCAACCTGATCCAGACCTTCGCCGACACCACGGTGATCGGGCTCACGATCAACCACGAGAACATGGACGATGCCGAGGTGTCCGAAGCCATCATCGCCTACGAAGCGGACCTCGGCATCCCGGTGACCGACGCCCTCACGCGCTCGCCGAGCCACCTGGTCGACATGGTCTTGGGGGCCTTCCCCGAGCTGCGGAAGGTCACCGCCGCGGCCTGATGCCGGCCCCACGGCTCGAGGTCCGCCTCGACCGGATCGAGCACAACGCCCGCACGCTCGTCGAGCGGTTGGGGGCGAAGGGCATCGCGGTCAGTGCGGTCACCAAGGCCGTCCTCGGAGAGCCTGAGGTCGCCGCGGCGCTGCTGGCCGGTGGCGTGAACGGCCTGGCCGACGCGCGCATGGCCAACGTCGAGCGGCTCCGCGACGCCGGGATCGATGCGCCGATCCTGCTCATCCGCTCGCCCATGCCCAGCGAGGTCGACCGCGTCGTCCGCGCCTGCGAGCGGAGCGCGAACAGCGAGCCCGACGTCATCTCCGCCCTCTCGGCCTCGGCCGGCGCGGCGGGTCGGCGTCACGGGGTCGTGCTGATGGTCGAGCTCGGCGACCTGCGCGAGGGGATCTTGCCCAAGGACCTCGAGGCGGTCGCCCGGCACACGATGGGGCAGCCGCACCTGCGGTTGGACGGCATCGGCGCCAACCTCGCCTGCCGCAGCGGGGTCGTGCCCGACGACGCCAACATGGCCGAGCTCTCCCGTCTGGCGGTCGCCATCGAACGGTCGCTGGGCCGGTCGCTGCCGATGGTCTCGGCTGGCAGCTCGGCCAACCTCGCATGGGCGTTGGGTGCTGCCGACGTCGGCCGGGTCAACCACCTCCGCCTCGGCGAGGCGATCCTGCTCGGGTGCGACCCGCTCGAACGGACGCCGATCGACGGCCTCTGCGCCGACGGGTTCCGCCTGGTCGGCGAGGTCATCGAGTCCAAGGTGAAGCCGTCGCAGCCGTGGGGGACCCGGGCGCAGACCGCGTTCGGCGAGCGGCCACCGGTCGGTTCCGGCGGCAACGTGATCCAGACGATCGTGGCCCTCGGGCGCCAAGACGTCGACCCGACGGACCTGACGCCTCCGGCGGGGGCGGAGATCGTGGCCTCGTCGAGCGACCACCTCGTGCTCGAGACCGACCGGGTGCTCCCGCCGGGGACCGAGCTGGCGTTCCGCCCCGGCTACTCCGCCCTCTTGCGCACGATGACGTCCCCGTTCGTGCCGGCGCGCTTCCTCCACGGAGCGGGTGGCTAGAACCGCGCCGGGTGGGGAACTTGGTGGTCACCCCGCAGGTCACGGGCCTGCTGAGCCCCTCAGGACATGCCCTCATGACGGTCGATTGCCCTCCCACCATCGATTCCGCCGAGCACCCGGTCGTGGTCGATCTCGAGCACGAGGATGCGCTCGATCCCGCCCGGGTCGGGGGCAAGGCGGCGGCGCTCGCCCGCGCCGGTCTCGCCGGGTTCTCCACCCTGCCGGCCGCGGTCGTGACGACGAGCCTGAGCGTCCGTTACGACGATGGCCTGAGCCTCGACGCGCCCGAGGTGACCGACCTTCTGGGCACGGCGATGGACCTGGTGGGCGGCGCGGCCCAGACCCTGGTGGTCCGCTCGTCGTCGGTGGTCGAGGACCAGGTCGAGTCGTCGAAGGCCGGGCAGTTCGAGTCCGTGCTCGATGTGACCGGGCTCGACGAGCTGCGCGTCGCGGTGGAGACGGTCCTCGAGTCGCGTGCGGCGGCGGAGGCGGCCGATGAGCCGATCGCGGTGCTGATCCAGCCGATGGTGCACCCGTCGGTCGCCGGGGTGTACTTCGGCGTCGATCCGGTGTCGGGCCGGTCCGACCGCCGGGTGGTGACCGCGGTGCACGGCACGCCCGACCGGTTGGTGAGCGGTGAGGTCGACGGCAGCCGCTGGCTCTTGGAGCCGGACGCCTCGGTGGTCGACGTCACGGTCGACGACGGGGTGGACCTCGACCGTCGGGACCTGCAGGAGCTGGTGGCCCTGGGCGACGGGCTGGCCGACGCGTTCGACGGGCCGCAGGATGTGGAGTGGGCCCGGGTGGACGGCGCGCTGGTGGTGCTCCAGAGCCGACCGGTCACGACCGAGGTCCGAGGGGTGCCGTCGGGCCCCGTCTACGGGCCGGGCCCGGTCGCCGAGACGTTCCCCGAGGCGCTCAGCCCGCTCGAGCACGACCTGTGGGTTCCGCCGCTGCGGGAGGGGGTGCGGGAGGCGCTGCGCATCTCGGGTGCGGTATCGGACCGGCAGCTGGCCCAGCGCGAGCTGGTCGTCAGCGTCGACGGCCAGATCGCGCTCGACCTCGAGATCACCGGCGAGATCGAGGGATCGACCACCTTCGCCGATCGGTTCGGAGCCCGCGTCCGGCGGCTGCGGTCGGCGTGGCGCATCGGCCGCCTCCGCGCCGCGCTGCCGGTGCTCGCCCACGACGTGTGCGCCCAGGCCGATCGGGACCTCGAGGCGCTCCCGCCGTTCGAGGACCTCGCCACCCGCCAGCTGGTCGCCCTGATCGGTCGGGGCCAGCAGGCGCTGCGCAGCCTCCACGCCCACGAGATCTTGATGGGGCTGGTCTCGGATCCGTCGTCGTCGGCGTTCACCGGGGCGTCGGTCGCCCTGCGGATCCTGACCGAGGCCCGCCGCGACGGGCTGCCCGACGACGAGATCGTGCGCCGGGCCCCCGTGGTCCTGGCCCTCGTCGCGCCACGGGTCGGGCCGACCATCGAGCTGCCCTACGCCTCGTCGGGCGCCGACTTCCGTCGGGAGGCCCCGGAGGCGGCGGCGGTGCAGGTCAACCGGGAGGCGCTGCGCCTGCGCGTGCGGTGGATGCAGGAGCTGCTCGGGCAGGCGGCCTACGAGATCGGCCGGCGGCTGGTGGCGCGCGGCGAGCTGGACCATCCCGACCAGATCCGCCACCTCGGCCTGGACGACCTGGCCGCGACCGCGTCCTGGCAGGCCACGGTCGACCGCGGCGCCAAGTGGTCGATGCGCTCCCACGACGCGGAGGCGCGGGGCCCGGTGCCGTCGTCGCTGCCGGCCCAGTTCCAGCTGAGCGACACCGGTCGGGCCATCGCGGTCATCGAACCGGGGGAGTCGGGCGGCGGCACCGGCGCGGGCGGCGGGACGGCGCGGGGCACGGTCACCCACGACGTCGACGATCCGCCTGATGGCACGATCCTGGTGGTCGCCGCCCTCACGCCCCAGCTCGGACCGAAGCTGCCGCGCCTGGCCGGGATCGTGGCCGAGACGGGCAGCGTGCTCTCGCACCTGGCGATCCTGGCCCGGGAGTCCGGTGTCGCCACGGTGGTCGGCCACCGCGGTGCGCTCGACGAGCTGCCCGAGGGAACGGTCGTCACCGTCGACGGCGGGAGCGGCCGGGTCACCAAGGAGGCCACCGCATGAAGAAGCTCAGCTGGATCTTCGGGGTGGCCACCCTGGTCGGCGCGGGCGCCTACACCGTGGTCTCGCTCGCCCGGTGGGAGTGGACGCGTGCCCTCTTCTACGGGATCGTGTTCCTGGCTGCCGAGCTGGGATTGGTCGCCGGGGCGATCCTGTCGCGGCTGGCCAAGCTCCAGCGCAGCATCGACCTCGCCGCGCCCGCCCCGGTCCCTGCACCCGACCCGCGCCTGCTCGAGGTGGTGCGGGCTGCGGGCCACGAGCACGACCGCTTCCCGTGGCTCCAGGTGCGCGCGACCGACATCGTGACCCGGACCAACGTCTTCATCACCCTCGTGGTCGGCGGCGGCGTTGTGCTCTCGGGCGGCGCGTGGGTGCTCGACAAGCTCGGTTCGCGGACGGTGGACCGGGGCCGGGAGTCCCAGCTGGCCGAGGAGCTGGCGTCGATCGCCTATCCCGAGGGCCTGCTGGTCGACGACATGGTGGCGCGGGCCCGGTCCCGTCCCGACGTGGAGGACGACCGCCTGACCGCGTTCCTCCTGCCCGGCTCATGAAGGGTGTCCGCCCGCTGGGCCTGGTGGTCGCGGCCGTCGCCCTCGCGGGCGGAATCGTGGCCCTGCGCGAGGCGACCCAGTCGACCCACTACCCGCAGGACCCGGACTCCACGCTGCGGGTCGTGGTGGAGGCGCGCAGCAACCGCGCCGATCCCGGCCAGGAGCTGGCTGAGCTCACCGAAGCCCATCTCATGTTCTGCCGGCTCGAGATCGGGTCCGACCCGGTGGGCGAGGTGGAGCAGGTGTCGACGGAGCCGGACCGCTACGCGATCGTGTTGCAGCCTTCGCTCGACTCGACCGACCGCAAGCAGTACGAAGGCTGCCTGGAAGATTGGACCCTGGACCACCACCTGATGCACGTCGTGTCGATGACCGCGGACGCCGGACCCGAGGATGGGGAGGGCGCATGAGCACACCGAGGAAGACCCGTCCCGCGGTCTCGCTGCTCCACCGCGACCCGCCCCTCACCCCGATCCAGTTCTTCCAGGCCCGGCGGACGGCGTTCCTGATCGGGATGGGTGCGCTGGCCCTGCTCACGACGCTGGCCGCGGCCGACGGCGGGAGCACCCTGCTCCACCTCGACGAGCCGGTCACGCGGTGGATCGCCGACCACCGCACACCGGCGCTCACCGACTTCTTCAACGGGATCAGCCACTTCGGCGACAACACGGTGGTCTTCCCGCTGGCCCTGGTGCTCGCGATCTGGACCTGGCCCCGCTGCCGCTACCTGGCGGTGGCGCTCGTGCTCGCCGCCCTCCTGCGGCCGGGACTGGAGTACCTGCTCAAGGGCGCGGTCGGCCGGCAGCGACCCGCCATCGATCCCCTCGGCGAGTTCCACGGACCGTCGCACCCGAGCGGCCACCCCCTCGCGGCGGCGTCGCTCTGGGGCCTGGTGCCCGCCGTCGTCGCGCTCCACGTGCACAGCAAGGCGCTGTGGTGGGCAGCGGTGAGCACGTCCTCGGTCATCATCGTCGGCGTGGCCGCATCGCGGGTCTACAAGGGGGCGCACTACCTCACGGACGTGACCGCATCGCTGGCGTGGGCCGGCCTGTACCTGGCGCTCGTCCAGGGCTTCTTCGACCGGTTCCACGGGACGAAGGACTGCCGCCACCCCCAGCACGAGGTCCAGGCCGACGACCCGACCGCCCCCGTCGTGGTCGGCAGCTGACCCGGACCCGGTCGGCTACTGGGACCTGGCGGCGTGGGCGCGGGCCCACATCTGGAGGTACGCCTCGGCGCCGTTGGCCATGTCGGCCACGATCTGCGGTCCTGCGACGCGGCGCAGGTCCTCGATCCAGTCGGGGAACAGGCCGTAGTGGGCGGCGCCGTCCTTGTTGACGTCCCAGAGGCGCGTGCCGGCCTTCGGCTGCTGCATCGTCGTCCCGCCGTCGAACGTCTTGTAGGGGTAGACCACCGGCTTGTTCGTGGCGGCACCGGGTCGCGGTGACGTCTGCTGGCCGAGGCCGTTCGTGTCCGAGCCGTAGCCCAGGCCGAAGAGGTGCTTCGAGGAGCGGTTCGCCTTCGCCGTCTGCCACTCCTGGGTGTACTGGGTGGTGGAGCGGGCGTAGGGGGCGACCACGCCGCCGAGGTTCTGGAGCCGCTTCTGGGAGGTGGCGTCGCCCCAGCTGTGACTGGTGATGAGCCCGGAGTAGCCCAGCTGCTCGAGCAGGGTGAGCGCCTCCTTGCGGGCCTTGACGCTCAGGTGGTCGGTCTCGACGATCATCCCGCGCTTGGCCATCTCGCGGATGGTGTGGAGGCCCAGGTCGGTGAGCCCCCTCGGGTTGCAGAGCGGACCGGGCGGGTAGGCGGGCAGGTCGCCGCCGAGGAGCGGGGCCACGCCCACGCCGAGCACGGCGTAGATGAGCGCCTGCTCGCCCGAGAGGTTGGTCGGGGAGTTGTCGGCCTCCGCTCCGGGCGCGCAGGGGACCGGCTGCCACCACTCGCCCGTGGCCCACTTGTTGCCGGTGTTCACCAGCAGTCCGGTGGCCCCGTCGTCGTAGGCGGTGCCACCGAGGGCGTTGTCGAACTTGTGCACCGGGAACAGCGACCGCACGCCGAGCCCGTAGAGCTCGTCGAGGCGCTGGCTGATCTGGGCCTTGGTGCAGTGCGGCGTCTCGCCGGTCCGCCCGCAGTCGAGGACCTCGGAGGCTTCGACGCCGAGCACCATCACGAGCTTGCCGTCGTTGGCGAACCTCCGGGCCTCGGCCGGCGTCTTGGCGATGCGCAAGAACCCCTTGCCCGGGCCCTTCGCCTGGGCGTCGATGTAGTCCTGGAGGGCGTACATGTCCTGGGCCTGGAGCCGGACGCTGGCCATCTCGTTGCAGCTGGTGCCCGCCTTCAGCGGGTAGATCTCGCAGAGGGCACCGTTCTCGACCAGGTCGTTCACGACGATGCGCAGGCCGCCGCGCCAGGCGCGCTCGAGCCAGCGCCAGTAGGTGCCCTCGTGGGTGAGCGAGTCCCAGCGCGGCCAGCCCTTGAACGACGGCCAGCCTTCGGTGTCGTGGGTGCCGACCGGTGCGCCGGTGGCGAAGAGGTTCTCCGCCGCGGCGGCGGCCCCGTTGGGCTGGTGGTCCACGCAGTCCTTGAGCGCCACCGTGACCCCGTAGGGGCTCCACGGCCGGCCGCAGTGGAACTTGCCACCGAGGAACCGGAAGGCGCTGATGTGGGTGTGGGCGTCGAGGAAGCCCTTGACGGGGGCGGTCGCGCTGGCGCCCTTGAACGGGGTGCCGGCGGCGCCCACCTCGACCTCGGGGAACGACAGGCAACCGGTCGTGGGCACGAGGCTCCACCGGTACTCGCCGGCGTAGCCCTGGGCGAGGCGGCCGCCGGTTCCGACCGTGAGCCCCTTCCCGGTGTTGAGGTTGGTGAGGCTGAGCCGTCCGGACTGGGTCTTCACCGTCCAATCAGCCGTGGGTCCCGGGGTGCGGATCGACGAGACGGTGCTGAGGGTGCCGGCGCGGGGCATGTGGCCGCCGGTGCCGTAGAGCAGGTAGCGACCGAGCGCGGTGGCCTGCAGGGTGAACGGCGTGGCCTTGGCTGTGGTGGTCTGGTTGGCGACGTAGCCGAGCGTGTCGCGGACGACCGTCTTGCCGGTCGTGTCGTCCTTCAGGGCGTAGCAGCCCCCGGCGTACGCGTAGATGTCGATCGGCTTCGCCGGCTGGGGCTCGCACGCGGCCAGCCCGATCAGCGCGACCGTCATCACCACGACGGCTCCTGGCACCGAACGTCGACCGATTCCCACCATGGCTTCCGCACCCTCCCGTAGACCGCTTCGGGGCGTGGGTACCCACCCGGGCGGGCGGGCAAACACGCGTGTTCACCGCTGCCGAGACGGCAGCCCCGACCCCGGCATTTGACGAGAGGCAGACATCATCGCGAGTGTTAGGCCCTCCTAACAGCAGGTGGGCGACGCAGGCCGCATCGTCCGCTCGGGCTCGGCCCGGACCCAGAGCAGAGGTCGTCGTGAAGCGAAGGATCCCCCAGATCGCAACCCTGGTGCTGGCGCTCGTCGCCGGCGTGGTCAGCCTGAGCGCCGCCCCCGCGGCCGCGCTGCCCGCTCCGGCAGCCGGCGGGCCCGCGGAGCTGCTGCGCTACGTCGGCGACTCGAGCAGCGCCACCGGCGCCGCCCTCGCCAACGGCGAGTGCGACGTGAACGGCGACGGCAACGACGACCTCGTCGTCGGTGCCTGGTTCTGGGACAAGGCGCCCACCAACAACATCGGCGCCACGTACGTGCTGCTGGGCGGCCCCGACGTCCAGAGCGCCGCCCTCGCCGATCCGGCCGAAGCCGGTGCCGTGCGCATCGACGGCCCGAACCTCGCCAGCGCCTTCACCGGCTTCGCCGTCGCCTGCGTGGGCGACGTCAACGGCGACGGCCTCGACGACATCGCCATCAGCCACTACACCGCGCAGAAGACCTACGTCGTCTTCGGTGCCGAGGACTTCACCGGGCTCGCGCTCGACTCCATCGGTGACCGCGGCTTCACCGTGGTGGGCCCGGCCGGCAGCGGCAACGTCGGCTACTCGATGGCGCCGGTGGGCGACCTCGACGCCGACGGCCTCGACGACTTCGCGGTGGCCGAGGTGGCCGCCGACACCCAGGGCCGCACCAACAACGGCCGGGTGTGGGTCATCGCCGGCCGCGACGAGATCTCCGACGTCGACCTGGCGAACCCGACCGCCGGTCAGCTGATCATGACCGTCGACGGCGCCTACAACGAGGAGCGCATCGGCAACATCGCCAGCGTCGGCGACGTGAACGGCGACGGCGTCGACGACTTCCTCCTCGGCTCGTACACCTCGACCCCCTGGGGCACCGGCATCGCCGTGCCCGGGGCGGCCTACGTCGTGTTCGGCGGCGCCGGCGCCACCGGCGAGATCGACACGCTGGACCTCGGCACCAAGGGCTTTACCATCAACGGGCCGACCCGCCAGCGCGACCGCCTCGGCATCTCCGTCTCGGGTGCCGGCGACATCGACGGCGACGGCAAGGCCGACCTGCTGATCGGCGCCGACGGCGTGGCCAACGCGGCGACCGGGCCCCGCAACGGCGGTGCCGCCGTGGTGTTCGGCTCGGCCAGCACCGACCGCGTCTACACCGACCCGACAGCCGCCTCCGGCCAGTCGGTGTTCACCTGCGCCGGCACCGTCACCGATCCCGGCACCTGCGCCGCCCCCGCGCGCCGCGGCTACTGGATCGACGGCGCCGTCGCCAGCGACTCCGCCGGCTTCTCGGTCGCCGGAATCGGCGATGTGAACGGCGACAGCGTGCCCGACCTGGCGCTCGGCGCCTGGGGCTTCGACCCGGCCAACCCGGCCGGCGGCACCTTCTCGAACGCCGGCGCCACCTACGTGGTCTTCGGCAAGGCGGACGCCG
>CAZCVS010000041.1:0-12742 GCA_964501845.1 uncultured Iamiaceae bacterium | reverse complement strand
AGAACGTTCGCAAGCCCAACATCGTGCAGAAGGAGATCCACGTGCAGATGGAGGCGAACGAGAACCGCAAGTTCGACCGCATGCGCGGACATGGCGCAGCTCCTGTGGTCGATCCCACCAAGGCCCACACCATCCCCGAGCAGATCGACCAGCTGTCGGAGCTCCACCATCGCGGCGTGCTGAGCGACGCCGAGTTCGCCCGCAAGAAGGCCGAGCTGCTCGACCGCATGTGAGCGGGCACCCGCCCACGCCGCGCGTGGTCAGCCTGGTCCCGTCGGTCACCGAGACGCTTCTCGCCTGGGGCGTCGTCCCCGTGGCGTGCACCCGCTTCTGCGAGCAGCCGACGATCCTGGCCGTCGGTGGCACCAAGAACCCCGAGATCGCCGACATCGTCGCGCTCGCCCCCGACCTGGTGGTGGTCAACGACGAGGAGAACCGCCAGGAGGACGCCGACGCGCTCGTGGCGGCCGGGCTGACGGTGCACGCGTGCTCGCCCCGGTCGGTCGACGACGTGGCGCCGGATCTGGAGGCGCTGGCGGCCGTGCTCGGCCTCGCGGTCGAGGTCGAACCGGCCGATGAGCCACTGGCGCCACTCGATCTGCGGGCATTCGTCCCGATCTGGCGCCGGCCGTGGATGACGCTCGCCGCCGACACCTACGGCTCCTCGCTGCTGGCGTCCATCGGTGTGCGCAACGCGTTCGGCGAATCGGACGACCGCTACCCGGTCATCGAGCTGACCGACGTTGCGGCGCGCGGGGCCGACGTCGTGCTGGCGCCCACCGAGCCCTACGCGTTCAAGCCCTTCCACCTCGAGGTGTTCCGCCCCATCGCCCCGGTGGTCGAGGTCGACGGCCAGGACCTCTTCTGGTGGGGTGCCCGCACCCCGTCCGCCCGCCGCCGCCTCCACACCGCCATCCGCGACGGCGTTCCTCGCCCCTAGTCCCCCAACCCGAAGTTGGTGTGCGAACCGGCGGAGAGCGTCCGTTCGCACACCAACGTCGTCGAGGAGGGGCCAGGGGGAGGAGGGTTCAGCCGCTGACCCGGGCGCCGGCCGATGCTCGAACCGACCATCCCTCGTCGAGGGCGCCGGGCTCGGTGAGGGCGACGACGCAGCCACCGAAGCCGGCGCCGGTGAGGCGGGCACCGATGACCCCGTCGGTTCCGTTGAGCCGGTCGACGAGCGCGTCGAGCACCGGCGTCGAGACCTCGAAGTCGTCGCGCAGCGAGACGTGGCCGGCCACGAGGGCTTCGCCGACGGCGGCGAGGTCACCGGCGGGCAGGGCGGCGGCGACGGTACGCACGCGGGCGTTCTCCGAGATGACGTGGCGGGCCCGGCGCCGCAGGACCGGGTCGGCGAGCGCGTCGGCCGCGGCGGGGTCGCCCAGGAGCCGGAGCGGTCCGAGCACCGCCTCGGCGGCGGCGACGGACTCGGTGCGCTCGGCGTAGGCCGATCCGGCCAGCTCCCGCGCCTGGCCGGAGTGGATGACCCGGATCTCGACGTGGTCGGGCAGCGCGATGGGCGTCACGGTGAGCTCGTGGCAGTCGATGAGCAGCGCGTGGCCCGGCACTCCGGCCGCCGACGCGAGCTGGTCCATGATCCCGCAGGGGACCCCGGACGCCTGTTGCTCCGCGAGCTGCGTGAGGCGGGCGAGGTCAACGGCGTCTCCGTCGAAGCCGAGCGCCAGGGCGAGGGCCACCTCCAGCGCCGCGCTCGATGACAGGCCGGCGCCGATGGGCAGCGTGGTGGTCACCTCGCCGACGAAGCCCTCGGCCGGCCGCAGCTGGGCCACCACGCCGGCCACGTAGCGCGCCCAGCCCGGAGTGACCGACGCGGGATCGGTCACGTCGAGGGGCACGACGGCGGGGTGCTCCTCGTCCGGGGAGATGAGCACGACCTCGTCACCGCCCCGGACGCCGGTGATCGTCGTGGCCAGGTCGATGGCCAGGGGCAGCACGAGCCCACCGCTGGAGTCGGTGTGCTCGCCGATCAGGTTGACCCGGCCGGGACCGGTCGCGGTCACCCGCTGCCCGTCGGTCACGGCGCTGCGTCCCGGAGGTTGGCGGCGGCGTCCTCGGGCGGGACCGGGTTGAGGTAGGCCCCGCTGCCCAGCTCGGCACCGGCCACGTAGCGCATCACGCCCGGCGCCCGGTGGGGGCCGGCGATCTCCACGTGCATCCAGGCTTGTGGCCAGTCGCCGCCGTCGAACGGCCGCTGGTGGATCCAGAACGTGTAGGGCATCGGTGGGTCGAACACGTGCTCCAGCCGCCGGAGCGCCTCGGTGAACACCGAGCCGAACGCATCCCGCTCGGCGTCATGGAGCGACGGGAGATCCGGCCGTCGTTCCACGGGCGCGACCCGCATCCCGTACGGGTAGATGGGCGCCGAGGGCACCCACGCCCTCCAACCGTCGCGGTCGATGACGGTCAGCTCCGGTCGATCGTCTTCGAGCAGCCGGTGGCCGTCGGCCAGGCGGGCGAGCTCGGTGGCGGGGAGCGCGGGCACGTCGGGGTAGCTGTAGATCTGGCCGTGCGGGTGCGGGATCGTGGCACCCACCGCTTCGCCGTTGTTCTCGAACACCAGCACGTAGGCCAGGTCATCTCGCCCGCCCAGCGCCGCGGTTCGATCTGCCCAGAGGTCGACGACCTTGCGGACGTGGTCGGCGGGCAGGTGGGGGAGGCGGGCGTCGTGGTCGGGGGCGTAGAGCACGACCTCGCACCGCTCGTCGGGGAAGGACGGGAACCGGTTCTTGAACCACCGCACGGCGTAGGGCTCGGGCGCCTCGACCCCGCCCACACAGAACGCGCAGTCCGACACCGGCCGGTTCGGTCTCCTCTGCCGCGAGGCCGTGACCTGCACCTGCACGCCGGTCAGCGGGTCGATCCGAAGCTCCATGCGCTGCAAGCTACGCGACCCCGACCGTGTCGCCGTCGGGGGCCCTCGCGTTTCGGCTCTCTCGCCGGAAGGGCGGGCCGGTAGCGTTGCTGGGCCATGTCGCGGTACCACCTGGTCACCCTCGGGTGCCCGAAGAACGAGGTCGATTCGGAGAAGCTCGTCGGCCAGTTGGGGGCCGACGGGTTCGCCGCGACCGACGATCCGGACCAGGCGGACCTGCTGGTGGTGAACACCTGCGCCTTCATCGGCGAGGCCCGGCAGGAGTCGATCGACACGATCCTCGCCCTGGCCGAGCACAAGGGCGACGGCGCCCGCCTCGTCGTCACCGGCTGCATGGCTGAGCGCTACGGCGACGAGCTGTCCGATGCCATGCCCGAGATCGACCTGGTCGCCGGCTTCGGCCACGCCCTCGACGAGGACCACGATCACGATCACGATCACGGGCACGGTGGCTCGGCCGGTCCGGCTGGCCCGGGTGCCTCGACCGCCGTCGAGATCGGTCGGAAGCCATCGCTGCCCACGTTCGACCTGCTGAACCTGCCCCGTCCCCGGTCCACCCGGCCGTGGGCGTACGTGAAGGTGGCGGAGGGGTGCGACCGGGCGTGCGGCTTCTGCGCCATCCCCAGCTTCCGCGGCCCGCAGCGGTCTCGGCCCATCGACGTGATCCTCGACGAGGTGGAGGCCCTCGACGCCCAGGAGATCGTGCTCGTCGCCCAGGACCTCGCCGCCTACGGCCGGGACCAAGGCGTGGGCGAGCGGTCGATCGTCCCGCTGGTCCAGGCGGTGTCGGAGCGAGTCGCCCGCACCCGACTGCTGTACCTCTACCCGTCGGATCTCACCGACGGGCTCATCGACGCGATCTGCGCCACGGGCGTCCCGTACTTCGACCTGTCGCTCCAGCACGTGTCGCCACCGCTCGTGCGCCGCATGCGCCGCTGGGGCAACGGCGAGAAGTTCCTGCGCCGCATCGACGACATCCGCGCTCGCGAGCCCGACGCCGCGTTCCGGTCCAACTTCATCGTCGGCTACCCCGGCGAGACCGAGGACGACCACGACGAGCTCCTCCGCTTCGTCGAGGAGGCCGAGGTCGACTGGTGTGGCTTCTTCGCCTACTCGCCCGAGGCCGGGACCTACGCGGCCGACCTCGACGGCCAGGTCGACGAGGAGCTCGTCGCCGAGCGCCTGGCCGAGCTGCGAGAGGTGCAGGACCAGATCACGGCGCGGAAACGTGACGAACTCATCGGTTCGCAGGTCGAAGTCCTCGTGGACACCCCCGGCACGGCGCGCTCGCACCGCGAGGCGCCCGAGATCGACGGGGTCATCGGTGTCCCCGATCACCTCGCGGCGGGTACGTTGGCCACGCTCACCGTGACCGGTGCGCTGGGACCGGATCTGGAAGCGGAGTAGCGAAGCGATGGCGTTGGGGGACGAGCTGCACGGGACCGGACCGGTGCCGATCGACGACCGCTACGGCCCCGGTGCGCTCCTGACGCCCGCCAACATGATCACCATGCTGCGGCTGGTGATGACGCCGGCGCTGCTGGTGATGATCGTGAAGGAACCGACGTCGTGGGCGGCGGTCGGGTTCTGGACCGTGCTGGCGTTCAGCGACGGCATCGACGGCTACCTGGCCCGCAAGCACGGCACCACCCGCTCGGGCGCCTTCCTCGATCCGCTGGCGGACAAGGTCCTCGTCCTCGGCGCCCTCTTCGCGCTGGTGGCGGCCGGCCGGTTCTGGATCGTGCCGGTCCTGCTCATCGCCATCCGCGAGGTCGCCATCAGCGTCTACCGGACGCACCTGGGCCGCCAGGGTCTGGCAGTGCCGGCCCGCACGCTGGGCAAGCTCAAGACCGTGGTGCAGGAGCTGGCCGTCGGCCTGGCGCTGCTGCCCATCACCGGCGACTACCACCTGCTCGCCACCGTCGTGCTCTGGATCGCCGTCGCTCTCACCTACATCTCCGGCGCCCAGTACCTGCTCGACGGCCGCGGTGCCGCCACCACCCTGGGCCACCGCACCGCCAACACCTGACCCTCTGGCCTCCATCCGCTCTGGCTGCCACGAACATTCGACGGCAGCGGTTGCACGGCAATCTGCACGGCAACCGTTCGCATCGAACGTTCCGCTCGGTATGGCGCTCAGTCGCCCACGTAGCCGAGCGGCCGGGGCGGATGCTCGCTCGGGGGCGGTGGCGGATCGAGGGCGAAGATGCGCACCGTCCGGTCTCCTTGGGTGAACTCGTGGGCGAGCCGCAGCCCGGCCGGCGCCTCGGCCTGTGCCAGGAGCGCGTCGGCGAGCTGGGGGCGTCGGCGGGAGATGTTCGTCTCGTCGGCCACCAGGTAGGAGACGCCCATGCGCCGGGCGTAGGCGAGCGTGTCGTCGAGGCTCGCGAACGGGAGCGCCACCACCGGGCGGTGGGCGTAGGCCTGGACCGGGAACGAGCGGGTCATGATGCGGGCGTCGGCGGGGGTGTTCCGGTCGAGCCACTGGCCGGCGGTGCGCTGCTCGGTGCGCTCGGGGTGGGGACTGCCCGGCAGCAGCGGCCACGCCCCGACGGCAAGTGACACGACGCTGAGCACGCCGACGACCCACCACGTCGCCCGCCTCACCCGCGGGGTCCGTCGGCGGGCCCACTCCACGAGGCCCCACGCGCCGAACGGAACCAACACCGCGGTGGTCAGCATCAGGTACCGCGACTGCGTGAAGAAGACGAGGCAGGTCACCAGCGGAGCCAGGCCAACCGCTCCCAGCAACAGGGTGTCGCGGCGTCGGCGGGTCGCCCACACCTTGGCCGCGGCGGGGACCAGCAGGTACAGCGGCAGGATCTGCCACAGCAGGTAGAAGCGCAGGACCGACGTCGTGTTGACCCACACGATGCCGAGCCAGCCCGCGGGGTCCTCCCGGGCCAGCGTGGTGAGCGATCGGGTCTCGGGGCCGAGCGAGACCCCGTCGGACTGGATCTCGTAGAGCACCTCGTCACGGGCCAGCCGGTCGCCTCGGGCCACGTCGCGCCAGGCCTCGATCGACGCGTCCTTGGACTTGGAGGTGAGCGACCACGTGCCGGTGTGGGCGTGCTGGTAGCCGACGTAGGGCGCGATGAACACCAAGGCGGCCAGGCCGAACGCCGCGACACCAGCACCGGCCCGGCGGACCCGGTGCGGTGCGGGTCGTCCGTCACCGGCTCTCGTCCGCAGGAGGATCGCCACCGCACCCGCGCCCACCATCAGGCCGGGCAGCAGCATCTCCGGTCGGGCGAGGTAGGCCAGCCCGCACAGGCCACCGGCGCCGGCGAGACCTGCGGTGCGCGAACCGGCCGATCGGCGAGCCGCAGGGTCCAGGGTCACGAGCACGAGCAGGACCGCGGCGAGGACCAGCGTCGCGGCCGGCACCTCGCTGCCCGCACCGCCGCGGATCGACAAGGCGATGAGGCCGCCCACCGGCGTGGTCAACCAGGCGGTGGCGACGGTGGTGTCGTCGTCGCGGCTGATCCACCACGCGATCGCGGTGAGCACGGCGACGAGCAGAAGGCCCCACGTCAGGTTCCAGAGCCACAGAGCGTGCATCTCGTCGCCGGTCAGGCGCTCGAGCCCGGCGAGCCCCACGGCGGACACGGGTGGGAAGTGGAGCTCCGGCGCGCCCTGGCGGACGTAGCCGTTGCCCTCGAGGAGGTTGCGTCCGGCCTCGAAGTAGGCGAGGGCGTCGATCGACGGCAGCCGGTCGCCGGCCACCAGCACGGCTTGGACGACCAGCGCGACGAGCGCGGGGAGTCGGAGGCGCCGGGCCAGCGAGCGCTCGCCGGTCACCTCGACGGGCTCGGTGGGCTCGCCGCCTGCGTGGTCCCGACCGGCTTCGTCGACCGCTTGGGATGGCGATGGTGTCTCCGACGGATGCAGCACCGACCAGCCTCCTGTTCCGGGTCCGCACGCGAGCCGACGGCCGCACGATTGTGGCAAGCGCGAGCCGTCCGCACCGCATGGAGCGGGTCGTAGGGTGCGGCGATGCGCTGTGAAGTGGTTGCCATCGGGACCGAACTGCTGCTCGGGCAGATCGTCGACACCAACTCCTCGTGGATCGGCGAGCAGCTCGCCATCGCCGGGATCGACTCGCTGTTCCAGACGAAGGTCGGCGACAACATGGACCGGATGGTGGCGACGCTCGAGCTGGCACTGAGCCGCTCCGACGCCGTCATCTGCTGCGGGGGACTCGGCCCGACCCAAGACGACATCACCAAGGAGGCCATCGCCAAGGTGATGGGCGTGGACCTGGAGCTCGACGATGAGGTGGCGGCCCGCATCGAGTCGATGTTCACCTCCCGCGGCCGGCGGATGCCGATGAACAACCTGCGCCAGGCCGAGGTGCCGGTGGGGGCCACGGCCATCCGCGACCCCCAGCCTGGCACGGCTCCCGGGCTGATCTGCCCGGTGACGTGGCATGGCGAGGACAAGGTCCTCTACGCCGTGCCCGGTGTGCCGCGGGAGATGAAGGAGCTGGTGCTCGCCGCGATCCTCCCGGACCTCCAGCGGCGCTCCGGCGACCCCTCCACCATCTTCAGCCGCACCCTGCGGACCTGGGGCGAGAGCGAGTCCGGGCTGGCGGAGCGCCTCGAGGGGCGCATCGCCGTGCTCGACGGGTCGGGCAACCCGACGCTCGCCTACAACGCCAGCGGCATCGAGGGCCTCAAGCTCCGGCTCACGGCGAAGGGTCCCGACCAGGCCGCGGCCGTCGCGCTCGTGGCCGAGGAGGAGCGGGAGATCCGGGCGATCCTCGGCGACCTCGTGTTCGGTGTCGACGACGAGACCATCGAGGCGTCGGTCCTCAAGGAGCTGCGCCTGGCGGGGGAGCGGCTCGGGCTCGGCCGGCCGCTCACGCTCGGGCTGGCCGAGTCGCTGACGGGCGGGATGATGGGCTCACGGGTGGTCGACGTGCCCGGCTCGTCCGACGTGTTCCTCGGCTCGATCGTCTCCTACAACTCGCAGGTGAAGTTCGACGTGCTCGACGTGCCCGAGGGGCCGGTGGTGTCGCTCGAGGCGGCCGCGGCGATGGCCGCCGGCGCTCGCGACGTGCTCGGCGCGGATGTCGGCATCGGTGTCACCGGCGTCGCCGGCCCGGAGGAGCAGGACGGCCAACCGGTCGGCACCGTGTTCGTCGGTCTCGACCTCGGCCCGCTCACCGGTGAGACCGGCCCCGAGGCGTTCCACGTCGCCCTCTTCGGCGACCGCTTCCAGATCCGCCAGTTCACGGTCATCACCGCCATGAACGCCCTGCGCCTCAAGCTCCTCGGCTCCCGCCGCGACCCCGACCCGTTCGGCAGCGAGGGTTGACCTGGCTGACGAGTGCGGTCAGTGGCGCACCGCGTTGACCACCTTGCCGTAGCGCAGATCCACGTTGATCCGCTGGCACCTCAGGTCGTCGGTGAGGGCAGCCGGCTTCCCGTCGAACGATGCGAGGCGGATCTCGTCGCCCCGTTCGGCCGCGACGTCCTTGGCCTCATCGAGCGTGTGCCGGAGGTAGGCCTCTACGTCCTCGTCGCTGGTAGCGCAAGGTGGATCGGGCACGGTGACGGGGATGCTCAGGCGCAGGTCGCTGGTGCGGCCCGGGATCTGGACGACCGCAAGGTAGTCCCCGCCGGGGAGCGTGCCCCGCGGTTCGTACTGCCGTCCGCTCTGGGCGACGAAGCCGGCGGGCTCGAGCCAGTCGAGCGGGAACCGCACGGTTGACTTCGGGCCGATGTTCGGCGTGTTGCCGTAGCAGTCGATGATGGAGTTGGCCGGCAGTTCTCGATCAGGGTCCGATGCGGGGACCAGGCCCCACTCGGACAGGTACTGCGAGCACTCGCCGAACTCGACCGCACGATCCGTCTTGTTGCGCATGATGAGCGTGCCGGCCACTGGGTCCCCGGCACGGATCACGCCGGATGCCAGCTCCAGGCGGATGTCGAGGTCGTCCAGCTCGGTGAACGACGTGTACTCCTCGTCTCGCGGCGTGGAGACCCCGGTGTCCGAGACGATCGGCTTCGGCCCGACGGACCGAGCCGGGTCCGGTGCGGTGGTGGTGGCCGTCGGCTTGATGGCGGACGTGCCGGTGGTGGTGGTCGTCGTTGTGGATGCTCTGGGCGTTGTGGGCCCACGGCCTCCGCCGGTGAGATCAGCGAGCGTGTCGGCTGCGAGCAGCCGGTCGAGGGGAGGGTTCTCAGCGGTCGCGAGAAAGGCCCGCCACTCATCGGTGGTCGCGGGTCGTAGCGAGCTGATGAGCTCGATCAGCGATGCGTCGTAGGCGTCCAAGCCGGCCTCGTCCGTCGGCTCAGGGCCGGCCGCGTCGCTGCTGAAGTTGGACCGTGGCACCTGGAGGTCGGTCGCCGGCCAGGTGCCGAGGTACGAGGTGGCGCTCCGGCAGCATCGGCCCATCGTCTCGAGCCGGCCGTCCAGGTCGTCGAACCGCACCGTGCGGAGCTCGACCGGAAGGGGCTGGCCCTCGACGGTCACGGGTTCGTCCTTCGTGAACGGCGTAGAGGGCGGACCTCCCCCTGGCCTCGCCAGCCGGTACGAGGCGATCTGCCCCGAAGGCGTCTCCAGCGAGACCGCGACCGCAGGCCCCGGGAGCGCTCCGTTGGACCGCGAGGCCCCGGCGAACACGAAGCCTCCGAGAGGCGGGGCGACCGAAGCGGGGTTCGCGACGATCGCCTTCGCCGCCTCGACGAGGTCGTCTTGGGTGAGTCCACCGCTGGCGATGAGCATCCAGTCCCCGTCCTGCTGCCAGCCGAGCTGCGTGGTGGGCGAACCGGGCCCGAGCGAGCCGATCACCGTCTTGTCGACGCCGTGGCCGAGCGCCGGGCCGGGCTCTCCTTCGCGGGTCACGTCGGACCCGCAGCGGGTGTAGGTGAGCTCCAGACGGGGCATGGAGCCGTTCGTCGAGGGGCCCTCCCAGCGGCGGCCGGTGTATCCGCATGCCGTCGGGCGCTTCGTGACCCAGGCGGTGCGCAGGGTCCAGCCCTCGGGGAGGTTGGCCGGGATGTACCAGCCGGTGGCATCGGGCGCGTTCGCGGTGACGGAGGTCGCGTCGTCGGGCTTGGTGGCGGCGACGATGACCGCGAGGCCGGCGAGGAGGGCGAGGACCGCCGCGATGGCGAGCCAGCGCCGTTGGCCCTGGAGAGAGGCAGGATCAGGGACATCCCCGTGGGCGCGCGCTTCGATCACGGCCCACGCATCGGTGACGGGCTCGGCATCGAGGACCGGGCCGACGTGCGAGCGGAACCAGTCGTGGTCGGCGGCACCGTCGGGTGCGGTGGGGTCAGTCATGGGGGACCGCCTCCTTGAGGGTGGCGAGGGCGCGGTGGACGAGGGAGCGCACGGTGGCGCGGCGGGCGCCGATCAGCTCGGCGATCTCGTCGTCGGGCAGATCGAGGTAGTAGCGGAGGGTGACGGCGGTCCGCTGGCGCTCGGGCAGGCGCTGGAGCGCGGCCCACACCGCCGTCGAGGTGTGAGGGACGGATGGCTCGGGCGCCACTCGCTCGACGGGGACGGGGTGGGCCTTCGCCCGTGTTGAGCGCCGGCCGGCGTCGCGGCAGAGGTTCACGAGAACCGTTCGCAGGTAGCCGGCGGGGTTGTCGAGCTCGCCGAGGCGCGGCGCGATGCGGACGAAGGCGTCCTGGGTCAGTTCCTCGGCGCGGCTGCGGTCCCCGGTGAGCAGGTGGGCGAGCCGGACCGAGGTCTCGTACTGCTCGCGGTAGAGCGCCTCCAGCCCATCCGGCGTCCGGGTGGCCCCGGCATCGGCGTTCACCGCCGACAGCCGGGGCCGGGTCGCTGCGGGATCCGCCACATCGTGCACACCTGGTCTGACGAACGGAGCCCCGGATCTGTTGCGCGCATCGGCTGGTCAGACGGCCGCGGGATCGGCGCGCGCTGCCGGGGCGACGTTGGCGTGCTCGAGGGCGAGCTCGCGGAACGAGCGGGCTGCGGGGGAGAGGGGCCCGGCGCGGCGGACGAGCACGACCGACCGGCGCAGCGGCGGCGAGAGCGGCGCCACGACGGCGCCCAGAGCGGCGGCGGCGCGGGCAAGCGGCTCGGGCAGCACAGCCGCGCCGGCTCCCGCCATGACGAGGGGGACGATGGCCTCGCGGTGCTCGGTGACCACGCCGATCCTCGGGTCGGCGTCGGGGTCGGCCTGGCGCAGGGCGTTGCCGAGGAGACGTCGGCTCGACGTGCCCCGTGGACTCGTGATCAGGGGGAACTGGGCGAGGCGGGCGACGGGGAGGTCGCGGTCGGCGCTGAGCGGCGTGCCCGGGGGGAGCACGGCGAGCAGCGCCTGGTCGCCCAGGACGTCGCTCCCGAGCACCCGGTCATCGGGGACCTGATCGCCGAGGCCGAGCTCGCACTGCCCGGTGCGGACGAGGGTGGCCACGGCGGCGGCGTCCTCCGGTTCGGTCAGGCGCACGAGCACGCCCGGATGGAGCTTGCGGAAGCGGCCGACCAGATCCACCAGCGGCTCCACCACCAGGCTCGGCAGGGCCACCACGTCGAGCCGGCCGCCGGTGAGGCCGGCCACCTGCTGGACCGCGGAGCGGGCGACATCGGCATCGCGCAGCATCCGCCGGGCGGGCTCCACGAAGGCCTCGCCGGCGGGGGTCAGGACCACCTGGCGGCCGATGCGGTGGAACAGCTCGGTGCCCAGTTCCCGCTCCAGAGCGGCGATGGACTGCGACAGCGCGGGTTGGCTGACGGGGATCGAGGCCGCCGCCGCGGTGAACGTCCCGTGGTCCACGACAGCGACGACGTGGGCAGCCTGGCGAAGATCCATAGGAATAGCTTATGCAATTGATCCGTTCTTGGTCTTGGACTTCTTGATAGATGGGGGAGATGCTGGTCACGTGCCCTCCAATCTCCTCCTGATCATGACCATCGGCGCTGGGATCGGGTTCCTCGGGGGACTGCTCGGCAAGGGCGGATCGGCGTTGGCGACCCCGATCCTCGTGGCGTTCGGCATCCCGCCCGTCGTCGCCCTGGCGGCACCGCTGCCGGCCACGGTCCCCGCCACCCTGGTCGCCGCCGACGGCTACCGCCGCAAGGGGCTGATCGACAACAACGTCCTGCTCTGGTCGCTGCTGGTCGGCGTCCCGGCCACCGTCGTCGGTGCCGTCTGCTCGAAGTTCGTCGACGCCCACGCACTGATCCTCGTGACCGATGTGGTCATCGCCGTCTTGGGCATCCGCATGGTCCTGCGTCCCGGTCACGGCGGCGCCGAGCTCAGCGACGAGCCGGTCCAGCGCCGCCTCATCGTGGGCGTCGCCATCGTCACCGGCCTCGCCGCCGGCCTGCTTGCCAACAGCGGCGGGTTCCTGCTCGCCCCGCTGTTCATCGCCGTGCTCGGCATGGCCATCAAGCCCGCCCTGGGCACGTCGCTCGCCGTCGCCGCGGTCCTCGCAGTTCCCGGGACGTTGATCCACCTCGCCCTCGGCCACCTCGACCTGATGGTCGTGGCGGCGTTCGCCCTGGGCTCGGTCCCGCTCTCGGGCCTCGGCGCCCGGGTGGCGCTGCGCACCGATCCGAGTCGCCTCGAGCGCGGGTACGGCGCCGTGCTGGCCCTGCTCGGCACCGGCTTCCTCGTCGCCGCCGTCGTCTGAGGCGACTCGGCACGGATCACGGACACCAGCGTCCGCCATCGGTGCCGGGTCTCGCCGCTGTCCTCGATCCCGGCACGGATCGCCGACACCTGGGTCCGTGATCGGTGCCGGGTTCAGATGGGGTCCCGCGATTTCTTCCGTTTGATCCTTGATCCGAACAGGTGTTCGAAATACCATGCTTGTTGTTCCGGTGCGCCGGAGCACGCCAGCCCAGCCCGCTCCGGCGGCTTCGCTG
>CAZCVS010000040.1:0-12825 GCA_964501845.1 uncultured Iamiaceae bacterium | reverse complement strand
GCTTGTAGGCGCCGCCGTCGGCGTGGATGGCGACGCACCCGTCGGCCTTCACCATCAGCAGGCGCGTCGCCATCGGCAGGTGCGCGCTGAGGCGGCCCTGGTAGTCGACCGAGCAGGTGGCGATCACGACGCGCATCGGGCGGGACCCTACTGCGCGCCTTCAGGGGCGATGCCCACGGCGGCGGCGACGGCGCCCCGGCCGCAGCTCGACGCGGTCGCGGATCTCCTTGCGGCGGTCCTGGAGCTCTCGATGGGTGAGCACGCCGCCGTCTGCGGGGTCGATCCCGACGCTGCCCTGGAGCGCGGACAGGTCCAGATCCCACGCCGCCGGACCGAGCCCGGCATCGGTGGCGATCTGGCGGCCGTGGCGCTGGTTGAAGTACATCGCGATCGACGCGATCTCGCCGAACAGGTCCAGGTCCGGAGCCAAGGTGGCGATGGCGCCGTCGAGGAAGACCAGGTTCTTGACGAACAGCATCAGCGGCTTGGGCAACCGGGCACCCGAGCCGAGGAGGGCCTTCACGACCCGCTGGATCTCGGCGGTGAGCTGCTCGGGCGTGAGCGTCGTGGGGTCGACCGGCGGCTGGTCCAAGCCGAGCTCGGTCGCGACGGCCTCGAGGTCGGTGGTTTCCGGCAGTGCGCCGAGGTCGCGGAGCGCCACGAGCTGGGAGCGCACGTCGTTCATCGATGCCGCGACCAGCAGGCGCAGGAACGCCTGGCGCGCCGGTTCCGCCAGCCGACCGGTGATGCCGAAGTCGAGCAGTCCGGTGCGGCCGTCGGCCAGCACCAGCAGGTTGCCGCCGTGCAGGTCGCCGTGGAAGATCCCGTTGATCATGGCCCCTTCGAGGAAGCCGATCATCCCGGTGCGCACCACCGCCTCGGTGTCGATCCCTGCGCCCTGCATGCCGACGACGTCGTCGAACGCGAAGCCCGAGAGCCGCTCCATCACCAGGACCCGGCGGGTGACCAGCGTCGGGTGCGGCCGGGGGACGACGTACCCGCGCTGGTCCAGGTCGGCGAACGAGCGTCCCACCTCGATCATGTTCTCGGCCTCCAACCGGAAGTCGAGCTCCTCGGTGATGGTCTCGGCGAACAGCTCGACCAGGGCCGGCGGGTTGGCGAGCGCCGCCACCGGGATGCGGCCCACGAGCAGGGGAGCGATCCACGACATGACGCGGAGGTCGGAGCGGACCCGAGCCGCGACCGTGGGCCGCTGCACCTTCACCACGACCGCCTCGCCCGTCACGAGCGTTGCGGCGTGGACCTGGGCGATGGAGGCTGCCGCGAGGGGCCGGCGCTCGAACGACGAGAACACCTCGGCCAGCGGACGTCCCAGGTCCGCCTCGACCACGGCGCGCACCGCCGCGAACGTCTCGGGCTGCACCCGGTCGCGCAGCGTGGCGAACTCGTCGACCAGCTCGTCGGGGAACAGGCCCTGGCCCGACGACACGATCTGCCCCAGCTTGATGTAGCTCGGTCCGAGGTGCTCAGCCGCCACTCGGAGCCGGTGGGCGAGATCCCGCGTGGAGGCGCTGCCGCCGGTGCGGCGGGCGCCGAGGGCCCAGCGGCTGACGGCGCCGCCCAGGTGCACGACCGTGGTGCCGAGGCGCCGCCCCGGCGGGACAGCCCGGCGGCGCGTGAGCTCGGGCACCGAGGCCGCCACCTCGGCGCGGACGCGGTCCAGTCCGAGCTGCCAGCTCTGGGGCCCGTCGCGGAGCACCCACGGTGCGTCGTCGCTGAAGGCGCCCCAAGCGACGTCGTCAGGATCGGTGGCCGTCACTGCTGCAGTCTGGCAGCAGGACCGGTCGGACCCACCGGGGTCGGTACCCTGTGACCGGATGAACACGGACCGCAGCCCCGGCGAATGGAGCCTGGCCGTCCGGCAGCAGGCGGCGGTGGCGCGGATCGGCCAGCTCGGCCTGCGCTCGGGCGATCTGGAGGAGGTGCTGCGCGAGGCGATGGCCGTCGCGGCCGAGACGCTCGCGGTCGCCGACGTCGCGCTGTTCGAGCTCCAGCCCGACCGCCTCCACCTCCGCGGTCGTGCCGGGCTGCGCCGTGGTCAGGTAGTCAGCCGCCGGCGCATGGGCCGCATCGAGCTGTCCGTCGGCCGGGCCTCGTTGCCGGGCTTCGCCGTCCAGGAGCGCACGGCGGTCGTCAGCGCGGACCTCCTCGGCGACGACCGCTTCGAGGCCATGGCCCCGGCGCACGGGGTCGACGTCCGCGCCGCGATCGCCGCACCCATCAGCTGGGACGAGCATCCGTGGGGCGTGCTCGCGTTCTACGACACCGACCTGCGGACCTGGACGGACGACGAGGTCCACTTCGTCCAGTCCGTCGCCAACACCATGGGCCTCGCCATCCAGCGGTCTGCGATGGAGCGGGAGCTGCGGGACAGCTCGGCCCGCCTCGACATCTCGCTCAGCGCGGGTGGCCTGGGAGCGTGGTCGTGGGATCTGAAGGGCGACCGGCTCTGGCTCAACGCTGCGGCGCTGGCGATGTACGGCCTCACGGCCGGGACCTTCACCGGGGTCGGTCTCGAGTTCATGGCCTTGATCCACCCTGAGGACCGGGAACGGCTCCCCCTGGCGCTCGACGGGGAGCGCAACCCGTCGATGGAGCAGCACAACGTGTACCGCATCATCCGTCCCGACACGGGCGAGCTGCGGTGGGTCGAGGCCTGGGGCCGACCGATCGAGGCCGGTTCGCTGGACCTGCACCTCGTCGGCGTGTGCTCCGATGTGACGGAGCGCCGCCTCGCCGAGCAGCGCCAGGAGGCGCTCCTGGCGCGCGAGCACGAGGCCCGGATCGCGGCCGAGGGCGCACGGGAGCGCCTGGCGTTCCTGGCCGAGGCCAGCGCCGTCCTCAGCACCAGCCTGGACCCGGAGATCACGCTGCTCAGCCTGGGCGAGCTGTGCATCCCGAATCTCGCCGACGTCTGCTTCATCGACCTGGTCGGCGATGACGGCCTGTTGCACGACCAGGTCGGCCTCGGCTCGTCCGAGGTGAGGCTCAACGACGCCCAGCTGCTGCGCAAGCGCCGCAAGGAGCTGGGCGCAGCGGCGCCGACCTCCACCGGACACCTCGAGGCGCTGGGTGGCAAGGGCCTGTTGTACCAGTCGATCGACGATGGTCAGCTGGCCGCAGCGGCGGCCGATGCCGATCACCTCGCGCTGTTCCGCCGCTTCGACGCCCGCTCGACGATCATGGCGCCGCTCGTGGCCCGGGGGCGCGTCAACGGGGTCATCACCCTGGTGCGCTGCGGCGACCAGAAGCTGTTCGACGACGACGACCTCGCCATGGTCGAAGAGCTGGCGGCCCGGGCGGCGCTGGCCACCGACAACGGCCGGCTGTTCCACTCGCGCAACCGGGTCGCCCGGTCCCTCCAGGAGGCGCTGCTGCCGCCCGCCATGCCGGTCATCGACGGGCTGGCCCTGGCCGCGCGCTACGACGTGGCCGAGGCCGACGTGGCCATCGGCGGCGACTTCTACGACGTGATGCCGGTGGGCCCCTCCGCGTGGGGCGTGGTGGTGGGGGACGTGTGCGGCCGCGGTCCCGACGCCGCCGCGCTCACCGGCCTCGTCCGCCACACGCTGCGGACCGCCGTCGTGCGCGAGCAGCTGCCCAGCCGGGTGCTCGGTCAGACCAACCAGGCGATGCTCCAGCAGATCGACGATTCCCGGTTCTGCACGGCTGCCTACTTGCGCATCGAGCTGACCCAGCCTCTGTCGGGCCGGGTCCGGGTGTCTGCCTCCAGCGCCGGTCACCCGCGTCCGGTCCTGGTGCGCGCCAACGGTCGCGCCGAGGTGCTCGACTGCGCGGGCACGCTGCTGGGCGTCGTGTCGGACCCGGCGCTGATCGACATCCATACGGAGCTGGGCCCCGGCGATGCCGTGGTGCTCTACACCGACGGGGTCACCGAGGCCCGGCGGGGCAACGATCTCTTCGGCGAGGATCGTGTGGTCGAGGCCCTCGCCTCGCTCGCCGGGCGACCGGCTGAGGAGATGGCCTCGGGGCTCGAGGCGCTGGTGGCCGACTTCCGCCGCAGCGCCAGCGACGACACCGCCATCTTGGTGGTGCAGGCCGTCGCCCCGGCATGATGCAGGAGTGAGCGCCACTCCGAACGACCCGATCGACGACCACCTCCTCGCCGCCGAACTGGCGGAGGGCGCCGGGGCGGTGCTGCTGGAGGTCCGGGACCGCCTCCAGGCCGCGGGTGCGACGTCGCCCGAGCTCAAGGCGGCCGGCGATGCGGCTGCCCACGAGTACCTCATGGAGCGGCTGGCCACGGCTCGACCCGGCGACGCCATCCTCTCGGAGGAGGGGAGTGGCGCCACCGGGCGTACGGGCACCGAGCGGCTTGACCACCCCCGCGTCTGGATCGTCGATCCCCTCGACGGCACCCGTGAGTTCTCCGAGCCCCCACGGACCGACTGGGCGGTGCACGTCGCCCTGGTCTCGGGCGGCCAGCCGATCGCTGGCGCCGTGGCCCTCCCGGCGCAGGGGCTGGTGCTGAACCGGGCGCCGGCACCGGTGCTGCCCCCGCCCCCGCCCGCCCGCCCCCGGGTGATCGTGAGCCGCTCCCGTCCGCCGGCGGTGGCGCTGCACCTCGCCGAGGCGATCGGCGGGGATCTGGTGGAGATGGGCTCGGCCGGGGCCAAGGTCGCCGCGGTCGTCCTCGGCCACGCCGACGTGTACCCGCACTCGGGCGGCCAGTACGAGTGGGATTCCTGTGCGCCGGTGGCGGTCGCCACCGCGGCGGGTCTGGTGGCGACCCGCCTCGATGGCAGCCCGCTGGTCTACAACAACGCCGATCCGTACCTCCCGGACCTGCTGGTCTGCCATCCGAACCTGGCGGTCGAGGTCCGGACGGTGCTCGACCGGTGGCTGACCTCGTCCTGATCCCCTCCGAGTCCTGATCCCCTCCGAACTTCGTATGTCAGCGCTCCCGAACGGGCGCTCTCACCTACGAAGTCCTGGAATGTTGACTCAACTGGTCAGGATTGAAGGCCGGGCCGTACGCTTGGCGCTCGCCCCAGGAGGCTTGCGTGGTCGTCCCACCTGCCGACCTGGGGGTGACCGCCCGAACCGTCGTCCCGAGTGAGCCCATGAGCACCACCTACGAGCTGTCCCACCTGCGGGTGCTCGAAGCCGAGTCGATCCACATCATCCGTGAGGTGGCCGCCGAGTTCGAGCGCCCGGTGCTGCTGTTCAGCGGCGGCAAGGACTCCATCGTGATGCTCCGCCTCGCCGAGAAGGCCTTCTGGCCGGCCCGCATCCCGTTCCCGGTGATGCACGTCGACACCGGACACAACTTCCCCGAGGTCCTCGAGTTCCGCGACCGTCGCGTGGCCGAGCTCGGGGTCAAGCTCGTCGTCGCCTCGGTCCAGCAGGCCATCGACGACGGCCGCGTGGTCGAGGAGAAGGGTCCCCGGGCTAGCCGCAACCGCCTCCAGACCACCGCGCTGCTCGACGGGATCGAGGAGCACCGTTTCGACGCCGCGTTCGGCGGGGCCCGCCGCGACGAGGAGAAGGCCCGGGCCAAGGAGCGGGTGTACAGCTTCCGCGACGAGTTCGGCCAGTGGGACCCGAAGAACCAGCGCCCCGAGCTGTGGAGCCTCTACAACGGCCGCCACCACCAGGGCGAGCACATCCGCATCTTCCCCCTGAGCAACTGGACCGAGCTCGACATCTGGCAGTACATCGCCGAAGAGGACGTCGCCATCCCCAGCATCTACTACGCCCACGAACGCCAGGTCTTCCAACGAGACGGCATGTGGCTCGCCGTGAGCGAACACCTCGATCCGGGAGAAGGCGAAGAAGTGATCGTGAAGACCGTCCGCTACCGAACCGTGGGCGACGCCACCATCACCGGCGCCGTGGAGTCGAACGCCGCCACCGTGGAAGCGGTGGTGGCTGAAGTCGCCGCAACCAGGCTGACGGAACGTGGGGCAACGCGAGCCGATGACCGCGTGACCGAAGCAGCCATGGAAGACAGAAAGAAGGAGGGCTACTTCTGATGGTGACGAGCAGAAGCCAAGGCTCGCACCCCGCGAGCAAAGGGCGAGGAGCCGCGCTTGTAGGCGAGGCGAGCGAGGTGACGAAGGAGCTTCGAGCGAGCACCGAAACAGTGCACCAGACCGGATCTGTCCTGCGATGTGGCCGAGGGTCCCAGGTGACCGGACGCGAGGTTTGTCATGTCTGAGCTCTTGCGGTTCGCCACGGCTGGGTCCGTCGATGACGGGAAGTCGACGCTCATCGGGCGGTTGCTGTACGACTCGAAGGCGATCTTCGAGGACCAGATGGAGGCGGTGGAGCGGTCGTCGGAGGCGATGGGCTCCGAGCACACCAACCTGGCGCTGCTGACCGACGGTCTGCGGGCGGAGCGGGAGCAGGGGATCACCATCGACGTGGCGTACCGCTACTTCGCCACGCCCCGCCGGAAGTTCATCATCGCTGACACCCCCGGGCACATCCAGTACACGCGCAACATGGTCACCGGTGCGTCCACTGCGGACCTGGCGCTCGTGCTGGTCGATGCCCGCAAGGGCCTCGTCGAGCAGTCCCGCCGCCATGCCTTCTTGGCCTCGCTGCTGCGCATCCCGCACCTCGTGCTGTGCGTCAACAAGATGGATCTGGTCGACTGGTCCGAGGACCGCTTCGATGAGATCAAGGCCGAGTTCCGCAGCTTCGCCGCCAAGCTCGACATCGCCGATCTGAGCTTCATACCGGTGTCGGCGCTGCACGGCGACAACGTCGTGACCCGTTCGGCCAACTCGCCCTGGTACGAGGGCTCGTCGCTGCTGCACCACCTCGAGGAGGTGCACATCGCCTCGGACCGCAACCTCATCGACGCTCGCTTCCCGGTCCAGTACGTGATCCGGCCCCACAACGATGAGTTCCACGACTACCGCGGCTACGCAGGCACGGTGGCGGGCGGTGTGATGAAGCCAGGCGATCCGGTGGTCGTGCTCCCGTCGGGCTTCTCGTCGACCATCGCCAGCATCGACACGCTCGACGGACCGCTGGAGGAGGCCTACGCGCCGCAGTCCGTGACCGTGCGCCTGACCGACGAGATCGACATCAGTCGCGGTGACATGATCTGCCGGCCCCACAACCAGCCCACCTCCGGCCAAGACATCGACGCCATGATCTGCTGGATGAACGAGTCGGCCGTGCTCCAGGCGCGCGACAAGCTGGCGATCAAGCACACGACGCGCGTCGCCCGAGCGATGGTGAAGAACGTCCAGTACCGGCTCGACATCAACACGCTCCACCGCGATGACACGGCGGACTCGCTGGCGCTCAACGAGATCGGCCGGGTCCAGCTGCGGACGACCCAGCCGCTGTTCTACGACGAGTACCGCCGCAACCGCACCACCGGCTCGTTCATCCTCATCGACGAGGCCACGAACCGGACCGTGGGCGCGGGCATGATCCTCGGGCCGGCCTCAGCCCAGCCGTGAGCACCAACGTCACCTGGCACGACGGCGAGGTCGGTCGTGGCGATCGGCCGTCGCTGGGTGCCACCGTTTGGCTGACGGGCCTGTCGGGGTCGGGGAAGTCCACCGTCGGCGTGGCGCTGGAGCGGCTGCTGGTGACCGCCGGCCGCCCGGCCTACCGGCTCGACGGCGACAACCTCCGGCTCGGCCTCAACGCCGACCTGGGCTTCAGCGCCGCCGACCGAGACGAGAACGTGCGGCGGGCCGGCGAGGTAGCTCGCCTGCTGGCCGATGCCGGCGTCGTGACGATCGTCCCGTTGATCAGCCCGTACAGGGCCGGCCGCGATCGCGCCCGGGCGGTGCACGAGGCGGCGGGCGTGCCGTTCGTCGAGGTGTTCGTGGACACGCCCATCGAGCTGTGCGAACAGCGTGACCCGAAGGGCCTCTACGCCAAGGCCCGTGCGGGCGAGATCACCGGCTTCACCGGCATCGACGACCCCTACGAGGCCCCCGCCGCCCCCGAACTGGTCCTCACTCCCGCCGACGGCGACCCCGACGCCCAAGCCCGAGCCGTCCTCGCCCTCCTGCCCTGACAACGGATTTGGGTCACAACGCCGCCGTGGCGGCGGTCGACTGACCCAATTGGCGGGGATGGAGTGTGATCGCTGCGTGAACCATCGGGTGGGGCCGTTTCGGTGGGTTCAGTCCGGTGGTAGTCCTCAAGGTATGGCTTCGGCGCTCCCCGATGACGACCCGGCACGGCCGCTCATGGAGCCGGCCGTGCACCGGCGGGGCGCGGGCGGCGACCTGTTCGAGCAGGAGGCCGATGACCAGGCGCTGCGGGCCGACATCCGGCGCCTGGGGGAACTGCTCGGGCGTTCGCTGGTGCGCCAGGTCGGACCAGGTCTGCTGGACCGGGTCGAAGACGTCCGCCGCCTGACCCGGACGGACCCCGCGGCCGCGGCGGCCATGTTGCGCGACGTGGATCCCGTCGAGGCGGGGCACCTGGTGCGGGCGTTCAACGCCTTCTTCCACCTGGCCAACGTGACCGAGCAGGTCCACCGCGGCCGAGCGCTGCGCGCGCTGCGGTCAGAGGGCGGCGGGTCGCTCGCCGAAGCCGCCGAGCGGATCGTGGAGCGGCGGGCCACGGCGCCGGTCGATCTGAGCGGCCTGGCCGAGTCGCTGGCCATCCGCCCGGTCTTCACGGCCCACCCGACCGAAGCGGCCCGGCGGTCCATCCTGACCAAGCTGCGGGCGGTCGCCGACCTGCTCGACGGCGAGGCCGCGGAGCTCGCCACCACCGGCGGTGCTCGGACCCGGATCGAGACGGACCGGGAGCTGGCTCGGCTGATCGACCTGATCTGGCTGACCGACGAGCTGCGTCGAAGCCGGCCCGACCCGCTCGACGAGGCCCGCAACGCCCTGTTCCACCTGGTCGACCTCCAGGCGGGCGGCTTGGTCGATGTGCTCGACGACCTGGCCCGGACCCTCGCCGACCTGGGCGTCGACATCGACCCGTCGGCGCGTCCGCTGACCTTCGGTTCGTGGATCGGCGGCGACCGCGACGGGAACCCCAACGTGACGCCCGCCCTCACGCTGGAGGTCATCGGGCTCCAGCACGAGCACGGCCTGGCCGCGGCCGAGGCCCTCGTCGACCGGCTCATCGACGACCTGGGCGTGTCGTCGATCGTCGCGGGAGCGTCTGAGGAGCTGCTGGACCACCTGGCGGCCAACCTGGAGGTGCTCGATGAGGTCCCCGACCGCTACCGCCGCCTCAACGCCGAGGAGCCCTATCGGCTGGAGCTGACCTGCATCCGTGCCAAGCTCGGCCGGACCCGCGCGCGCCTCGCCCGCGGCACCGAGCACCGGCCCGGGCTGGACTACCTCGGGTCGGCCGAGCTGGTCGACGACCTCGACCGCCTGCGCCGCTCCCTGGTCGACCACGGCGGCGAGCTGGTGGCGGACCAGGTGGGCCGGGCGGTGCGCGCCATGGCCGCCACCGGCCTGCACCTGGCGACGCTCGACGTGCGCGAGCACGCTGACGCCCACCACGAGGCCCTGACCGCGCTGTACCTCCCGCTCGGCGAGCCCGACCGGCCCTACGGCGAGCTGGAGCGGGCGGAGCGCACCGCGCTGCTCGCCCGGGAGCTTGCCGGGCGTCGGCCGCTGACGGGCCCGAGCACCTCGCTGGCCGGCGATGCCGCCCGCACCTTCGCCGCCTTCACCGCGGTGCGCCAGGCGCTCGACACCTACGGGCCGGAGGTCATCGAGAGCTACATCGTGTCGATGACCCGCGGCGTGGACGACCTGCTCGCCGCTGTGGTGCTGGCCCGGGAGGCGGGCCTGGTCGACGTGCACCAGGGCATGGCCCGGATCGGGTTCGTCCCGCTGCTCGAGCAGGTGCAGGAGCTGCGGTCCGCCGGGCCGATCCTGGACCAGCTCCTCCAGGTGCCGGAGTACCGGGCGATCGTGGCCACCCGCGGCGGCGTGCAGGAGGTCATGCTCGGCTACTCGGACTCCAACAAGGACGCGGGCATCGCCACCAGCCAGTGGGAGATCCACCAGGCCCAGCGGGCCCTGCGCGACGTGGCGGCCGGCCACGGCGTGCGGCTCCGGCTCTTCCACGGCCGTGGCGGCACGGTCGGCCGGGGCGGCGGGCCCACCCACGACGCCGTGCTGGCCCAGCCCTGGGCCACGCTCGACGGCGCCATCAAGGTGACCGAGCAGGGCGAGGTCATCAGCGACAAGTACCTGCTCCCGACCCTGGCCCGCGACAACCTGGAGCTGACGGTGGCGGCCGTGGTCCAAGCCACCGCCCTGCATCGTGCGCCCCGACTGCCCGCCGATGTCCTGGCCCGCTGGGACACGGCGATGGACGCGGTCAGCGTCGCCTCCCAGGCCGCGTACCGGAAGCTGGTGGAGGACCCGGAGCTGCCCGCGTACTTCTTGGCCACCACGCCCACCGAGCTGCTGGCCTCGCTCAACATCGCGTCCCGTCCCGCCCGCCGCCCCGATGCCGGCGCCGGCCTCGACGGTCTGCGGGCCATCCCTTGGGTGTTCGGCTGGACGCAGTCGCGCCAGATCGTGCCCGGCTGGTTCGGGGTCGGGACCGGTCTGGCCGCGGCCCGGGCCGCGGGCCACCCGCTCGACGAGATGCTCGAGCGGTGGTTCTGGTTCCGCACCTTCGTCTCCAACGTGGAGATGACCCTCGCCAAGACCGACCTGTCGATCAGCCGGCGCTACGTCGAGCGCCTGGTCGACGAGCGCGGCCACCGCCTGCTCGACGTGATCGTCGACGAGCACGACCGCACGGTGTCCGAGGTGCTGCGCCTGACGGGAGCAGCCCGGCTCCTCGACGGCCAGCCGCTGCTGCAGCGCACCCTGGCCGTGCGCGACCGCTATCTGCTCCCGCTGCACCAGCTCCAGGTCGAGCTGCTGGCCCGCCACCGCTGGGCGCTCGGTGCCGGTGACGAGATCGACCCGGCGCTGCCGCGCTCGCTGCTGCTCACGGTCAACGGCATCGCCGCCGGCCTGCGCAACACGGGCTGACCGGCTGGTCAGGCAGGAGCGATCTCCGGTTCGTCACCGCCAGCACCACCGGAGAGGTCCGGCGCGCCGGGGACCAGGTTCTCGGTGGGCGTGCGCTCGTCGCGCTCCTTGCTGCCGAGCTTGGCGGGATCGACCATCCCCTTGGACACCATGCCCCGCTCCTCGGCCCAGACGAGGATCGGCGGCAGCAGCACCAGCGCGGAGAGCAGGGCGACGATGACGTTCATGGCCACGATGACCCCGAAGTCCCGCAGCAGCGGGAGCGACGAGGTGGCGATGACGCCCACGCCGACAACGGCCGTCATGGCCGACACGATGAACGCCCGGCCGGTGCGGGCCGCGGTGATCTCGGCCGCAGCACGTGGGCTGAACCCCCGTTCGCGCTCCTCCAGGAAGCGCAGGATGATCAGCGACGTGAACTCGGTGCAGACGGCGATCACGAGCGGCCCCCCGACCGCGGTCATCGGGCTGAGCTTCAGGCTGAAGGCGTAGGCGACGAGCGAGGCCAGGCCCACCGCGATCAGCACCGGAACCAGCGACAGCAGCGACCGCACGATGCTCTTGAGCCGGATCGCCAAGAAGGCGAACACGAAGAGGATGGACAGGTAGGTCAGCTGCACCCGGTTGGACTCCAGGTTCTCCAGCAGGCCGACACCGACCACGGCCAGACCAGACGGGGTGGCGGAGATGCCGGCCGGTGGCTTGGCGCCGTCGTCACCGGCATCGGCGAAGCGCTCGCGCATCTCGTCGACCATCGCGGCGCGCTCGTTGAGGTCGCCGGGCTTGGTGATGAACAAGATGTTGAGCGCCGGGTCGCCGTCGGACACCGTGAACGCCTTCACCGAGTCCGGAGCCGCTTCGTACGACGCCTTCACCAGGGCGCCCTTCGGCGTGTTGTTGGACGCACCGTCGAGGGCGACGAGATCCGACAGCGGGGTGATGACCGACGAGCCGACGAGGAGCTTGTCCTCGTACCGCTCAAGGGCGTCGTCGCTGAAGTCGTCGAGCCAGGTCATGGCCTCGTCGGTGAAGAGGTCGTCCTTGGTCTCGCCGGTGACGAAGATGCCGAGCTCGGAGGACGCCCCGGTCTGCTCTTCGAGGGTCGCGACGTCGAGGCGGTTCTGGCTCTGCTGGTTGACCCACTGGATCGGATCGGTCTGCAAGGTGAGCTTGCTCTCGACGGAGATGCCGCCCACGAAGATCAAGACGCTCGCCACCATGATCGGCACCGCGCTCCACGTCGGCAGGTCCCCGAGCCACACCGTGAGGCGGCCGAGGTAACCCTCGCGGAAGTCCCGGCCCTTGGTGGGGGACCGGTACTCCCGGATGCCCAAGATGGTGAGCGGCAAGATGATGGAGCAGAAGCAGATCAAGGCGATGCCGATGCACAGCAGCAGGGCGAAGTCCCGGATCATCGGGACCTTGGCGAACGCCAGGGCGGCGAAGGCGAAGATGGCGTCGAACGTGACGACCAGCAGGGCCGGTCCCAGGTTGCGCGCCGTCTCCTGGATGGGGTGCTGGGCCCGGTCGATGATCACCTCCTCCTCGATGCGCGCGTGCATCTGGATCGCGTAGTCGATGCCCACGCCGAGCATCACCGGGAGCCCGGCGATGGTGACGATGGACAGGGGGATCCCGATCCAGCCCGCCATGCCGAACGCCCACACCACGCCGATCAGCACCACGGCAAGCGGGAGGAGCCGCCAGCGCACCTGGAAGAACACCAGGAGGATCACCATCATGATGGCGACGGCGATGGCACCGAGCGACAAGATGCCGCCGCGCAGGTAGTCGTTGATGTCCTTGAGGAGCAGGGGAGCGCCGGTCACGAGCGTGG
>CAZCVS010000039.1:0-12860 GCA_964501845.1 uncultured Iamiaceae bacterium | reverse complement strand
TCGACGATGGCGGTGCGCCCGCCGCCCATCTCGGCCTCGATCGTCTTGCGCGGCTCGCCCTCGAGACCTTCGGCGTGGTGCATCGTGTGGTTGCAGAGCTGGTGGCCCTCGTCGAGGATCTGCTGAGCCAGCTCGGGGTACTTCTCGACCTGGGTGCCGACGGTGCAGAACGTGGCGGGCACCCCCTTGGCCTCCAGGATCTCCAGCACCTCAGGCGTGTAGGTCGGGTGGGGGCCGTCGTCGAAGGTGAGCGACAGGACCTTGCCCGTGGCCCGGTGGGCGGGCACGGCCGGGACGACGGGCGTGGTGGACACGACCTCACCGCTGGTGGTCCCGATGGTGGCATCCTCGATCCCGGGCTTGCCGGCGAACTGCACGTACTGCAGGGCGTTGGGGAGGCCGGTGACCGCCTGCTCGCGCCGGACGACCTCGGTGGGCTCGGTGGTGTCCTCGCCGTCGACCACCTCGATGGTGGCCTCGGCACGGAGCACCTGGGCCGGGCTCCCGCGCTCGCCGTCGACGAGGTAGGTGGGCTCGTTCCCGTTGGGTCCCAGCGGTTCGTTGGTCTTGGCCGAGAGCTCCCGGCCCGCGGCCGGCTCCACCTTCGCCTTGGCGACGGCGTCGCGGACGGTGCGTCCCTTGCCGACGCGCACGGCGGTGGTGGTCCCGTCGTGCACCACCTGGACGTCGATGGCCGGCGGTGGAGGCGGCGGCGGGGGCGGGTCGCTCGAGCAGGCCGCAGCCAGGACCGAGAGCACCACGGCCACCGCGGCCACCGCCGGGGTGCGGCGCCCGGCACCGCTCCCGGTGCGACGACGGACGAAGGAAGGCACGGACAAGTCCTCCATCCTGCCGTGACACCTGAGCAGATCCTCGGCACTCCGCCAGCACCGGACGGGCAATCCGGCGGTCAGACGCTCACCGTCAGGTCAGGTAGCGGCTGGTGGGGACGACGTCGATGATCGACAGGTCGATGAAGCGCTGGACGCTCTCGAACATCTTCCGCTGGTGGCGGGCGAGCTTCTCGTCGTCGCCGACGGCGTCGAAGAACACGTGGGGGTCGGTCATCGCCGCCGCCGGGAAGCACTCCTCGACGATGGCGTGCCACGTGGTGGTGCCGGGGATCAGCGTCCGCACGATCACGTTCTGGACGTAGGCGAACGTGTCCTGGAGGTCGAGCGCGACGTGGGTGTGGTCATCGAGCCAGACGCGGAGCCAGTCCTCCACCGCCATGGTCTCGGGGCGCCGGAGGAACGCGAGCTGGGCCATGCCCGGTGTCCGGCCGCCCGGCGCCGCGGGAAAGGTGGTGTTGGCCAGCGGGACGGACTCCGTCACCAGGTACGCCGACAGCTCCGCGCCCGCGGTGACGCTCCGCACGGCCGCGTCGAAGGAGGCGCGGAGGTGGTCGGTGGCGCTGTCGATCCAGACGGCGACCACGGCGTTGGCGGGAGCCGGCGACATCACCATGCGGAGGCCCCCGGCCGCCGACACATCGTGGTCGGCCACGTTGACCTGGACGCTCCGTGCGCCCAGTTCGAGCAACTGGTCGCTCAGCGACCCGACGAGGTGCTTGGTGAGGTCGGCGGGAACCGAGCCTGCGGGGTGGGCGATGACGTACAGCACCTTCTCCATGCGGCGACGCTACCCGTAGCCGCTTGCCCACGTCCCGTGGCTGGGGTGGCCGAGCGCTCCCCCACCACCGACCCGCTATCTATACGTCTCGTTGTTGTCAGGGACCAAGTGGCTCGGTACCGTGACCCCATGCCCACGGTCACGCTGGATCCTCCCGCCGCCGTGCTCGCCGAGCGGCAACGCCTCGGCCTCGATCGGTTCGACGAGGTCTGGGATGGCGAGTACCACATGGTTCCCCCGGCGAGCAACGAGCACATGCGCGTCGAGCTCGAGCTGTGCGTCGTCCTCCACCCGGTCGCTGGGCGCTGCGGCCTGGAGATCCGCAACGAGCTCGGATTGTTCGATCCGCTCGCTCCCGGCAACAGCAACTTCCGAACACCTGACCTCGTGCTCTACCGGCCGGAGGTCGGCACCGTTCGCGGCGCCGACGGCCCCGCCAGCCTGGTGGTCGAGATTCGGTCGCCGGGCGACGAGTCGTTCAAGAAGCTGCCGTTCTACGAGCAACTCGGCGTCGATGAAGTGCTGATCATCGACCGGGACACCAAGGCGGTCCTGCACTGGGTGCTCACCGACGGCCGCCTCGTCGAATCGCCCGGCGATCCGACCGGCCACCACAGACTCGGCTGCGTCCCGGTCTCGCTCCACACCGACGGCGACGTCCTCGTCATCACCACCGACGACGCCACCACCCGCATCTGACCGCTCGTCAGGTGCTGGCGGCGGCGCGCCCGGATGAGGTGCGGAGTCGGCTGATCGGTGCGGACCACGGTGGTCCGGTACGGGGTGCGGGTGCTCCCGGGACCTCGACGTGCGTGTGCGCGCTGGATGCTCCAAGCAGGATCAGGCGGGGCGTTCGCTGGCGGCGGGACGCGGCGCGTCGGGAGCCTCGATCAGCACCAGCAGGTCGGCTCGGCCGCGGGCCACCCGGGAGCGGATCGTACCCACCGGCACTCCGACCAGGTCGGCCGCGGCCTCGTAGGGGAACCCGAGGAGCTGGGTCAGCACGAACGCCTCGCGGCGCTCGGGGGTGAGGGTCGCGAGCAGGTCGTCGAGCTCACCCGGCAGCTGCTGCGCGTGGAGGTCATCGGCCACCGTCTGGGGCTGGGCCTGGAGGTGCTGGCTGAGGCGGGTGCGGCGGGCGAGGGTGCGCCGCAGGTCGAGGCAGGTGTTGCGGGCGACGCCGATGAGCCACGTCTTGGCGGAGGATGCGCCCCGGAAGTTCCCCAGCGAACGCAGGGCGCGCAGGTAGGTGGCCTGCGTCGCGTCGTCGGCGTGCTCCGGACCCATGAGGTGGCTGCAGTACCGCCAGACGTCGTCGATGGTGCGGGCGACGAACGCCTCCTCCGCGGCTCGATCGCCAGCCGCGGCTCGCACCACGAGCTCGGTGAGGTCCTCATCGCCACGGATCGGCGGGGGCGACCCGGCCGACCGGCCCGGGCGTGCTCGCAACATGGTCGCCGACCGTACCGGGACCTCCGGTGGGTCACGCAATGCCGGCGGCGTCGACGCCGGCGTGGAGGGACGCACAGCCCGCCCGGGAACCAGACGGTGGCGCGGACCGACCCATCTCACGCATGGATCACGACGAGTGGCTCGAGCTCATCTCCGCCGAGGCCGACGGCGAGCTGGACGCCGGCGAGTCGGCGCGCCTGGGCGAGCACCTCGCCGGATGCACCTCGTGCACCCGGCTGCTCGCCGACTTCGAGACCTCCCGGCGGCGGGCCCGCCTCCACACCGGGTCGCAGGGGGAGCACCTCGTCAGGTCCGTCCTCGACGCCCGCGCCGTCGACCACGCGGATGCCGACCGGGCCCGAGCCGTCCTGCTGCGACGCTGCGCGGCTGCGGCCGTGACCCTGGCCGCCGCGGTCATCGCGCTGGTGCTGGTGACCTCGGGAGCGACGACCGTCGTCTCCCTCGAGCCCCGCAACACCGGTGATGCGCTCATCGCCGCCCGAGACCGCTCGTTCGACCGGGCCGACATCGAGATCGAGCCGGGGACCACCGTGGAGTGGCGCAACGCCGGGACCCACACCCACCACCTCGTCCGCGAGTTCGACGGCGTCACCCTCGACGACGATCTCCCGCCGGGTCGCACCGAGACCGCCACCTTCGACCGCCCGGGGACGTTCTCCTTCTCCTGCGCGATCCACCCGGAGATGACCGGCACCGTCACCGTCGACGCCTGATCCCGCTCGCCTCGACAAATGGGGCCGCGCTCGCACGATCCGGTCGCGACCGAGGGCCTGCATCCGCACCTGGCCGTCGGTACGGTCCAGGCCATGGAGGACCGAGCACATCGGCGGCGCGCGGCTGGCCAGGTCGTCATCGGCGTCGACGGCTCCGTGATGCGCCATGCTGAGGTCCCCGCCACCGTGGTCTCCGACCCCGACGAGAGGAGCTGACCGTGCAGATCCGCAAGATCGTCGTCGGAGTCGACGGCTCGCGCAACAGCGACCGGGCGGCGTCGGTCGCTGGTGACATCGCCGAGCTGGCCGGTGCCGAGATCATCGCCGTCCACGCCGTCGGCCTGCTCGAGGGGCGCCCGGGCCCCGGTGAGCAGCGCGCCGACCGGCGTCAGGCGATCCGCCACGAGCTCGAGACGCAGTGGACCACGCCCGCGCGCCGAACCGGAACGCTGGTCCGCTGCGAGCTCCTCGACGGCGACGCGATCGCCGCGGTGCTCACGACGGCGGGCGAGGCGGACGCCGACCTGATCGTCGTGGGGCGACACGGCCACCGGTCGTTCCCCGAACAGGTGCTTGGGAGCACGAGCGCCGCCATCGCCGCAACGGCCCGCTGCCCGGTGCTCGTCATCCCCGACGACCCCGCGTCGGACTAGCGGCTCCTACCGGGTGCTCCGGCCGCGAGTCGGGCTCAGGCCCGGTGCTCCGGTTGCGGGTGCACCGGGGAGATCTCCCGTCCGCTCACCAGGGCGGCGCCGATCCGCACGTACGCCTCACCGTGGCCGATCCACGGGCGCAGGGGCAGCGCCGCGGCCGCGTCGAGGTCCGGGCGGTCGCGGATCACCTCTGCCCGCCCCGTGACGAGCACGCTCCAGCCGGTGTGGAGCACCGGGTGGATCTCGTCGATCTCGAGGCAGAGGACCTGGCCGTCGCTGGCGGCCATCAGCTTGGTTCCCGGGTCGGTGCGGAACACCGGATCCCGTCCGAGGAGGGCGTAGTGGACGGGAAAGATGACCGGCAGCGCACCCGACGACAGCGCGACGCGACCGAACCGGGCGAGGGCGAGGCGGTCGAAGCACTCGTGCTCCGACAGCGCGGTCATCGTCATGGTGGCGCGGTCAGGTGGGTGCACGGTCAGGCTCCAGATCTCGATCCGGCCACGGAACCCCTCGTGGCGTGGTCGTCCGCTCCATCGTGGCGATCGGCTCGCGGCCGGCCCAGTGCCATTGGTCCCGAAGGCCGGCGCGGCCCGCGGCGCATGGGACGTTCGGCCCTGTTCGATCGACACCCGCGGGCGCACGCTGGATGCAGCGAGCTGTCCGAAGGAGGAACCATGGTTGACCGGATCGATCCCGAGGGCGACGACCTCATCGCCGTCACCGATGTCTCCGGCATCGCACCTGCGGTGCGCGAGCACGTCTCCCGCAGCGGTGCCGATGCCGAGGCGGCCACCGCGGCCCTGCGCGAGGCGCTGCTCGAGCTGCACCGGTCCGATGACGAGGCCTGGCGCCGCTACGCCGTCGACCTGGAGGAGGCGACCCGGCGGTTCGACACGACGGTGGGGCTCGCCGCCGCCCGGCTCCGGGCCGAACGGGCCGCCTCGAAGGAGGAGCTCGGCACCGTCCTCGACGACATGATGCAGAGCTGGCGGGCCCGAGCCGACGAGCTGCGGGTCCGGGTGCGCATCGGACAGATGGACGCCCGGGATCTGGCCACCGGCACCGTCGAGGGGCTCGACCGGGCGACCCACCGCCTCGGCACCGTCCTCACCCACCTCACCGCCGGGGTGAGCGAGTCCCTCTCGTCGATGCGAGGCGAGGTCCGAGACGCGCTCGACGAGGCCGCCGACATTCTCGACAGCCTCCGCCACCGAACCTGACGGAGGCGCCGGCGTCAGCGATGGCGTTCAGGGCGCCGCCGGTACCCCGTGTTCCGAGGGGAGCGCCGCGCCCGCGCCGTCGGGAGCGGTCCAGCTGAAGCCGAACAGGTGCTTGGCCATCCCGGCCATGAGCGCAGCGGCGTGGCTCTTGGCCCGGTCGGCAAAGGGCCCGGTCCAGCCCTCATCGATGGTGGCCGCCCACAGGGAGAACCACCGGTCGCAGTGGTCGGGCCCGATGGGGGTGAGGCCGTGGAGGTGGCGGTGGACCTGGGTGACCGATGCCGGGTTCCCGCCGGTGCCGAACAGGATCCAGCACCAGTAGTCGATGAGCTTGGGGATGTGCTGGGCCCAGTCGACCTCGGCGACCTTGCCGAAGACCGGTTCGAGCAGCTCGTCGAAGACGATCTCCCGGTAGAAGCGGGTGACGAGGTCGTGCACGTCGGCGGGTGTCGCCAGATCACCGGTGCCGGTCATGTCGAACGGGAAGCGGCCGGGTCGCGAACGAGTTGTCCGGAGTGGACGCGCGCCACGTTGTGCGCGAGCTCGAGTGCCCGGTCGACGTTGGGCCCGACCCAGCCGAGCTCGACCGCATCGTGGAACAGCTGGAGCCACCGTTCGAAGTGCGCCATCGTGAACGGAGACCGCTCGTTGACGAGCGCGTGGGACCGGTACGGGTTGCCCACGTAGCCCTCGAGGCCGAGCAGGGCGCGGCACCAGAACATTGTGAGCTTGGGGAGGTGCTCGCTCCACTCCACCTGGGCGACGTCGTTGAACACCGGCCCGAGCAGATCGTCTTGGGCCACGTCCTGGTAGAAGCGCCGCACCATCTCGGCGATCTCCTCGGGCGTGTCGAGGTCTCGCGTCGGCGCCGGTCGAGTCGTTCCTGCGCTCATGGCTCCTCCGTCTCGTCGTGAACGCCGGTTGGCACCCGTCACCGTATCGAATAGTCTCCCACTATGCGACTTGAGGTAACGCGCCGATCCGATCTCGCCATCCGAGCGCTCCTCGCTCTGAGCGAGGGCCAGGACCGCACCAAGGCCGCCGAGCTGGCCGAGGAGGTCGGCACCACCAAGGGGTTCTTGACCCAGGTCATGAACCCCTTGGTCCAACACGGATGGGTGCGCTCCGATCCGGGCCCGACCGGCGGGTACGCCGCCGACTTCGAGCCGGCCACGGTCAGCGTCCTCGCTGTCATCGAGGCGATCGAGGGACCGATCGACACCGGTCGGTGCGTCTTGGAGGACCGGACGTGCGCGCAGGCGGGAACGTGTGCGCTCCACCGACCGTGGTCGCAGGCCCGAGGCCACCTGATCGACGAGCTCGGGTCCCAGAGCCTCGCGTCGCTGCAAGGTTCCGTCGGGCGATGACGATGACGACCTCATCCCGCGAGCGCCCGGAGGCACGATCACCGCTGCGGTCGGTCGTCGTCCCGGCCGAACACGGCGGTTGGGGTCTCACCCTCGAGCCCGGGGTCCTCGGGTTGCTGATCGCTCCGGGTCCGGCGGGACTGTGCATCGCGGCCGGGGCCATGGTCGCGTTCCTCGCGCGCACGCCGTTGAAGGTCGTGGCGGTCGACCGTCGACGCGGCCGAGTGCTCGATCGAACCCGTCTTGCCCAGAAGGTCGCGGCCGGCGAGCTCGTCGTCTTGGCGATGCTCGCCGGAGGCGCCGTGGCGTTCGCCGAGCCGTGGTTCTGGGTGCCGGGTGCGGTGGCGCTTCCGTTCCTCGCCATCGAGGGCTGGTACGAGGTGCGGTCGCGTGGCCGGCGCCTCGTCCCCGAACTGGCCGGAGCCATCGGCGTCTGCTCGGTCGCGGCGATGATCGTGCTCGCCGGAGGAGCGGGAGGCCGCCTTGCGGTCGGCGTCTGGGCCATCCTCGCGGCGCGGGTGACGACATCGATCCCACACGTCCGCGCGCAGATCGCCCGTCTCCGCCAGCGCCTCCCGCAGACCCGCGCCGCCGCGGCCGGGGATGTCGCGGCGATCGCGCTTGCCGCCGTGGCGGTGGGCCTGGACCGGCGCCTGTGGGCTGGTGCGCTCGCCGTGCTGGCCGTCATCGCCCTCCAACGAGCGTCGACCACCCGGCCGGTCCCTCGGCCCGTGGCCCTCGGCCTCCGCCAGATGGCCATGGGCTTCGGGGTCGCGGTCGTGACCGCACTCGGCGTCGCCCTTTCCGCAACCTGAACAGGAAGAAGCCAGCCATGCCAGCCCTCAGCACCTCCGCATCCCTCGCCGAGATCATCCGAGCCCGGCCCGGCTCGGAACAGACCCTCGAAGCATTCGGCCTCGACTACTGCTGCGGCGGCACCCGCACCCTGGCCGACGCCTGCCGCGACCTCAGCCTCGACCCATCCACGGTGCTCGACCAGGTGCAACTGACCGCATCCCAACCGGAACCGGACTGGGCATCGATGTCGCCCGGCGCGCTGGTCGACCACATCGAGACCACCCACCACGCCTACCTCCACGCCGAGCTGCCCCGCTTGAGCGCCTTGGCCGACAAGGTGACCGCCGTGCACGGCGACCGCCACTCGGAGCTCGTCGAGATCCAACGGGCCTACGAGACCATCCGCGCCGACCTCGAACCGCACCTGGCCAAGGAGGAGCAGGTCCTGTTCCCCATGATCAGAGAGCTCGCCGGTGCCACCTCCGCGCCCCGGTTCCACTGCGGGTCGCTGCAGAACCCGATCTCGGTGATGCTCCGCGAGCACGACGTCGTCGGCGAGCTCTTGACGACGCTGCATCGTCTGACCGACGGCTACCAGGCACCCGCCGACGGCTGTGCCAGCTACCGGGCGCTGTTCGACGGACTCGCCAGGCTCGAGGCCGACACCCACCTCCACGTCCACAAGGAGAACAACCTCCTCTTCCCCGCCGTCGCCGCGCTGGAGTCAGAGCTCCCAGCAGTCCAGTGAACGGTGGATAGTGGATGCCTCCGTCGCCACCTGGACCGGACCGACTCCCTCACGGGAGACGAAGGCGGCTGACTGGTGGTGGGCGACCCGTTCGGCGCTCGCGCCGGTCGCGGATCCGATCGATCTGACGGGCGTGGGGTTCGGGCTTCAGGTGACCATCGGCCCGACTCGTCGAACCACGGCATCGCTGCTCAAGCCGATGCTCGACGGTGTCATCGCCGCCCTCCACCACGACCCCGCCCCAGACCCCGAAGCGGTGTCCCGACTTGCTCGCTACCTCGACCAGCCGGAGCCAACTATCCGCTCGCAACTAGCCACGGGCTCAAGCGCGCTCGGACCTCGACGCGTGGCGCGTGCGTACCGGTCGGGTCTGCAGTGGAACCCTGCGGACGACCTCTGCGTGGCCTGCCGCGTCGAGCGCCCCCGAGACTCGGACCCAGGCCGGTTCGAAGGACGATTGCTCGCCGTGACCGCCCGTCCCTGAATCGGAAGCAGTTCGAGGACGGAGAAGGACTTGCTCAGGTAGCGTTCGGCGGTGGGCGTGGCTGGCCGGGAGGGGGCCATGAGCGAAGAAGGTTTCGGTGTCGACCCAGGGAGGGTGCTGGCCCGCGCGCTGATCGCCGGCATCGCGATCGGGGCCGCCACCGGCTTCGTCACCGGCCTGGCCGGGTTGGGCCCGCTCGTCGCGGTGATAGGAGCGTTCGTGGGGGCGGCGGCCGCCCTGGTCCCCGCCGGCATCGGCGCCGCGGTGATCGCCGGCGCCGCCCGGAAGAACGACTACCGCCGCTACCGACGGACCGTGATCGCAACCCTCGTCGTGCTCGGTATCGGATGGGCGTTGGTCACCGCACTCTGGATCGCCGCTGACGCCCTCATCGGCGACGTCCCTCCCGCCTTGTCCCTGGTCACCGTGGTCGTCGGCCTCGCACTCGCCTACCGATCCATCCTGGCCCTCGCCGCTGTCCCGCCTCCGCTGCCACCCCCACCGGCTCCCCCACCTCCACCGAGCGGAGCCTTCTGACCAAGGGCCCTCCGCGTGAGGAGTCCATCTCCAAGGTCTCCCGCCACGGTCACACGCTCTCTCCAGCGATGCACCGTTGATGTGGACGACGTGACGTATGAACGCCTCGGGGGTGCGGGCACGAACGAGACGGTGCAGCCGCTTGTAGGGCGTCACGGCCCAACCGGGGTGCCGGCATCACTCGCCGCGCGCCGCCGTCCAACGAATGCTGTCGGCACCCACCCGTTCAGCGAGCCACTCGGCAGTTCCGGCAGGGAACCGTCAAGGTACGCACCCTTGGGACGCCGACGACCAAGTCGGTCCGGCACCGAGCACGCCCTGGTGAACACAGCCGCGCGTGCCAGACGTGACAAATACGTCACACTACCTCTCAATCGACGGCGAGGTGACATATACGTCACAACCCGGACGGTCTCTACTAGTGTGACAGATACGTCACCTGGCTGGAGGAGCGATGACCATGCCAACCCGCACGTGGACGATCCGAACGACCAGCGACCTGGGCCGCACCGTCGCCGACATCCGCGCCGCCCAGGACCGCACCCAGGCCGATGTCGCCGCCGACTGCGGGTTGAGTCGCGAGTACGTCGCGAAGCTCGAGACCGGCCGGACCAGCCCACTGCTCGACCACCTCCTCCGGCTCCTGCGCCGCCTCGGAGCGACCGTCACGGTCACCTTCGACGTTCCCGAACCCGATGATGCTGCCAACGAAGCGCTCACGCCGGACGAACCGGCTGCATCGTGACCCGCGAACTCGCGGCATGGCTCCACGGCACACGCGTCGCGGAGCTCACGGCCGCTTCGGCGGATGGCCGGGAGGTCACGCTGCGGTACACATCTGCTGCGTTCGACCTCGCGCCCGGGAGAACGCCGCTGCTGTCGTGCTCCCTGCCGCTCGACCCTCGACCTCTCGACGCGACCCACTTCCTCGCCGGCCTGCTCCCGGAAGGCGCAGCCCTCCACGCCATGGCAGACCTCGCCGAAGTCGCCACCATCGACACGTTCGCACTCCTCGCCCGCTTCGGACGCGACGTCGCGGGCGCCGTCGTCATCACCGACGCAGACCTCGACCGCCTCGAACCGCGCGCCCCCAACCTCGAGCCCTACCGGCCCGGCGAACTCGACGACGCCATCGCGAACCTCCCCACCCGACCCCTCGACCTTCACGACGACAGCGAGCTGTCCCTGCCCGGCCTGCAGAACAAGCTCCTGCTCGTCACCGTCGACGGCGGCTGGGCCCGCCCCCGCAACGGGTACGCCTCGACCCACATCCTCAAGGCCGGCGACCCCAGGTACCCCGGCCTCGTCGATGCCGAAGCCACGTGTCTGCACCTCGCCCGCGCCGCCGGCCTCACCACCGTCGACGCGACCGTCGAGACCTTCGCCGACCAGCGCTGCCTCATCGTCTCCCGCTTCGACCGGATCAGCGCCCCCGCCACGGGAGGCGCCACGGTCCGGGTCCACCAAGAGGACCTGTGCCAGGCGACGGCGAGCGACCTGCGAGCCAACCGCGGCCGAGGCAAGTACGCAGCGTCTGGTGGCCCGGACCTCGAGGACGCCGCGGCACTCCTCGACAGCTACGCCGAAGATCCGAACGCGCAGCTCACCCGGCTCGTGAAGGCGGTTGCGTTCACCGTCGCGATCGGCAACGCCGACGCGCACGGCAAGAACCTCGCGTTCCTCCACCCGTCGCCTGGCCGGATCGAGCTCGCGCCCCTCTACGACACCGTCCCGACGGTCCTGTGGCCGAAGCTGCACACCGCACCGGCCATGCCGGTCGGCTCCCGGGTCTGCGAGATCGACGAGATCACCGGCCGCGACGTCATGGCCGCAGCGAAGCTCTGGCGGGTCGACCCCGACCGGGCTCGCGCCGCGATCGTCGACTGCGTCGACACCGTCGCCGCAGCACTCGAGTCCTGCACCACCCCCGACACCCCCGACACCCTGGCCGCGTCCGTCCTCGCGGCATGTGAACGACTCCGCGACACCTGACCGGTCTCACCGGTGCGGCTGACCGCCGCGGGACCGGTGGCCGACCCACCTTCCCAGGGCCCCGAGCAGGCGCACTCGCGTCCGCCGCGGCCGCCGGACCGGCTCCTTGTGTGTACGGATCCGGCGCTGTGTGTGCGAGCGGCACCTGGTTGCGCCCAGCGCCAGATCGGGCACGCCCCCGGGAACGGCGAAGCCCCCTCGTCAAAGGGGGCTTCGGGCGACATCTGGGTGGCGCGCTTGCAGGGACTCGAACCCCGAACCTTCTGATCCGTAGTCAGATGCTCTATCCAATTGAGCTACAAGCGCAGAGCGCTGGGCGCCGGACGACCCTAGTCGGACGCCTTCTCCCGCATCCAACGACATCGGCTCCTCACCGGTGGCGTTGGCAGGTCTCGGCATCGGGGGTACAACCAAGCTGTGCACGTCGTCGGGGTGTCGGGGAGCTTGCAGGCTCGGTCGAACACCGCCGCGGTGCTTGCCTCGGTTGCGGATCTGGTGACGCTGCGAGCCGACCTCGAGGCACCGCCCGGGGCAGCGTGTGCCACGGCGGCCACGTTCGAGGTGTTCGACGGGATCGAGGAGCTGCCGCACTTCAACCCGGACCGCGACGTCGACCCGCCGCATCCAGCCGTCGCTGCGTGGCGGGGTGCCCTGGCCGGGGCCGACGCCGTCGTGATCGCCACACCGGAGTACGCCCACGGCTACCCCGGTGCACTGAAGGATGCGCTCGACTGGATCGTCGGGTCGGGCGAGCTCGTCGACACACCGGTGCTGCTCATCACGGCGTCGGGCAGCGGCGGCGTGAAGGCAGGTGAGGGGCTAGCGCCGGTGATCGACGTCATGGCCGGCCACCTCGTCGGGCCCATCAGCATCTGGGGCGTGTCGCCCAAGGTGACCGAGGGCCGCCTCACCGACCCCGACGACCTCGACGCCCTGGCGGCAGCGGTCGAGCTCCTCCTCACCCTCGCCGCCGAACGCGCCGCGGACGCCTGACTGTCACTCCCCCTCGCCACGATGGTTCGGTCATCGGGGGGATAGAACCGGAGGCAGCCATGCACCACGATCCGATCCCCGACCAGATGGCGGAGCGCATCAGCGCCCTGCTCGACAAGGCCGAGTCCACCCCATACGCCGAGGAGGCCGACGCCTTCATGGCCAAGGCCCAGGAGCTGATGGCCCGCCACGCCATCGACGAGGCCATGCTCGACGCCGCCCGCGGCTCCCAGGACGAGATCGCCCA
>CAZCVS010000038.1:0-12972 GCA_964501845.1 uncultured Iamiaceae bacterium | reverse complement strand
GTCATGCGCCGCTACGGCTGCAAGACCAAGCGGGAGGCGGTGAACCTGGCGCTCCGTGAGGTGGCTCGGGCGATGACGCTCGACGAGGCGCTCGCCATGGAGGGCACCGGTTGGGATGGCAATCTGGAGGAGATCCGGTCGGGCATGGGCGCCCCCGAGTGGTGACGCTGATCGACAGCTCGGCGTGGATCGAGTACCTCCGCGGCGAGCACGGTGGCGGCGACCCCGAGGTCCGAGCACGCATCCGCAGTTTGCTCGTCGAAGGCGGCGCGCTGACCGAACCCGTCATCATGGAGGTGCTGGCCGGCGCTCGGTCCGGACGCCATGGGACGCAGCTCCGGTCGCTGCTCGGAAGCGTCGAGCTCCTCCCGATCGAGTCGGAGGATTGGGCCAGCGCTGCGCTGCTCTACCGGATGTGTCGGGTCAACGGCTCGACCATCCGCTCGATGGTCGACTGCCTGATCGCCGCGGTCGCCGTCCGGCGCGATGTCCCCGTCCTCGCGAAGGACCGGGACTTCGTTGCCCTGGCCGCCTACACCCCGCTCCGGTTGGCTGCCTGATCAGCCGGCGGCGGCAACCGCCGGTTCGGGGTCGGGTGGGGCTTCGCCGGTGAAGGCGGACCAGAGGCGGGCGTAGGCGCCGTCGGCATCCAACAGGTCCTGGTGGGTGCCGACCTCAGCCACGCGGCCGTCGTCCATCACCACGATCTTGTCGGCGGTGACGGCGGTGGAGAGGCGGTGGGCGATGACCAGGGCGGTCCGCCCGGACGTGACCATGCCCATGGCCTTGCTCACCTTGGCCTCGCTGGCCAGGTCCAGGTTGGCCGTGGCCTCATCCAGCAGGAGGATCTTCGGGTCGACGACCTGGGCGCGGGCCAGGGCGAGGAGCTGGCGCTGGCCGGCCGACAGCGATCGGCCCTGTTCGCCGACGACGTGCAGGTACCCGCCGGGCAGGGCGGCGATCACGTCGTGCGCGCCCACTGACCGGGCCGCGGCCTCGACCACGGCGTCGGTTGCGTCGGGCCGGCCGTAGGCGAGGTTGTCGCGGATGGTCCCGGCGAAGAGGAACGCCTCCTGGGGCACCACGCCGAGCTGGCGGCGGTACTCACCCAGGTCGAGCGAGCGGATGTCGGTGCCGTCGATGAGGACCTGGCCGTCGTTGACGTCGTAGTAGCGGGCGACCAGCTTCTCCAGCGTGGATTTGCCGGCACCGGTCTCCCCGACGATGGCCACGGTCTCGCCCGGCTCGATGACGAGGTCGACGCCGTGCAGCACCTCGACGCCGGTGGAGGAGTACCCGAACCGCACGTCGCGCAGCTCGATGCGTCCGGTGAGCTCACCCGGATGGACCGGGTCGGCGGCTTCGGGGACCGACGACGGCTCCGAGAGCAGCTCCGTGATGCGAGCGAGGGCCACCCGGGCCTGCTGGTAGGTGTCGAACACCTGGGACAGCTGCTGGATCGGGGCGAAGAAGAGGTTGAGGTAGAGGACGAAGGCGATGAGGTCACCCGACGACAGCGACCCGTTGCGGACCATGGCGGCGCCGCCTGCCAGCACGATGGCCCCGGCGACCCCCGACAGGAACTCGACGAACGGGAAGTAGATCGCCACGAGCTGCTGCGCCCGGAGCCGAGCGCCCAGGTAGGCCCGGGACCGTCCGGCGAAGCGGCGGGTGTTCTGGTCCTCCCGGGTGAAGGCCTGGGCGACCCGTACGTCGGTGAGGCTCTCCTGGAAGTCGGCGTTGACCACGGCGACCTTGTCGCGGGCGTCGTCGTACGCCGCCCCGGACCGGCGGCGGAACCACACGGTGGCGATGGCGAGCGGCGGCATCACGATCAGTCCGAGCAGGGCGAGGCGCCAGTCCATGAAGGCCAAGGCGACGCCGACGCCGACGCAGGTGAGCAGGGCGACGACCGCGGTGACCAGCCCGCTCTGGAGGAGCTGGGTGAGCGCCTCGATGTCCGAGGTCATGCGGGTCATGATCCGCCCGCCCATCTCCCGGTCGTAGTAGTCGAGCCCCTGGCGGTGGAGGTGGGAGAAGACCTTGACCCGCAGCGACCACAGCGCCCGCTCGGCGGTGCGCCCGGTGATGAACGTCTCGAACGTCATCACGAAGAAGTTGACGGTCACGATCGCCAGGTACGCCAAGGTGGCCGCCCACACGGCCGACATCATCTGCGGGTCGGCGTCGATCCCGTTGTCGATGCCGCTGCGGATCAGCAGCGGCCCGGCCAGTGCGGCCAGGGCATCGAGCGAGACCAGCCCCAGGCCGATCGCCAGCTGCTTGCGCCAGGGCCGGATGAACTCGCCGAACCGGAACGTCGGGTCCTCGGCCCGAGCCTCGTCGAAGGTCTGGTCGGGCCGGTCGGTGGCGGGCGGAAGGGCGTCGACGCGAGCGAGCAGCTCCGGCGTGGCCGGAAGGCCGCCGAGCATGCCCATAGCCCCACCACCGGGGCCCGGAGGGCCGTCGATGCCGACGCCCAGGCTCGCGGCGTCGCGCTTGCCGGTGGCGGCGAGCGCCTCGTCGGCTGCGGCGCCCTCGGTGCCGGTGCGGACCCACAGGGCGGGCGTGGTGCCGTCGACCTGCTCGGCGACGACCGGTTCGGCCAGCTCGTCGGCGTCTTCGACCAGCTCGTCGCCCGGCCCGGTGAGCAGGAGGCGGTAGAGCTGGCAGCGTCCCTGGAGCTCCTCGTGGGTGCCGACATCGACGACCCGGCCACCGTCGAGCACGGCGATCCGGTCGGCGAGCAGCAGGGTCGAGCGGCGGTGGGCGACGAGCAGCGTGGTCCGGCCGGCGAGGACCTCCCGCAGGGTCTGGTGGATCTCGGCCTCGATGCGGCTGTCGACGGCCGAGGTGGCGTCGTCGAGCAGGAGGATCTTGGGGTCGGCCAGCACGGCACGGGCCAGGGCGATGCGCTGGCGCTGGCCACCCGACAGGGTGAGGCCGCGCTCGCCGACGAGCGTGTCGTACCCGTCGGTCAGCGCCGCGATGAAGTCGTGGGCGCCGGCGACGCGGGCGGCGGCCTCGATGGCCTCGGGGGTGGCCTCCGGTCGGCCGTAGGCGATGTTGGCGCCGACCGAGTCGGAGAAGAGGAACGTGTCCTCGAACACGAGTCCGATCTGCTGGCGCAGCGAGGCGAGGTCCACCGTGGACACGTCGGTGCCGTCGACCGAGATGGTCCCGGACGCGAGGTCGTAGAAGCGCGGGACCAGCAGCGCGACCGTCGACTTGCCCGAGCCCGAGGTCCCGACCAGCGCCAGGGTCTCGCCCGGCTCCACCACCAGGTCCAGGTCGCACAGGACCGGCTCGTCGCGGGTGTAGCCGAACCGGATGTCGCGGAGCTCCAACCGGCCCTCGGTGACCACGAGGGGTGGAGCATCGGGATCGGAGGTGACCGTGGCGGTGGCGTCGAGCAGGTCGAACACCCGCTCCACGCCTGCCCGGGCCTGTTGGCCGATGGTGACCAGGCCGGCGAGCATCCGGGCCGGCGCCTGGAGCTGGGCGACGTAGCTGGAGAAGGCGAGGAACGTGCCCAGCGTGATCGTCCCCTCGATGGCCAGCCAGCCGCCCATGGCCAGCACGGCGACCTGGGCGAGCGCGGGCAGCGTCTGGAGCAGCGGCTGGAACCGGGCCTGGAGGCGGATGGCCCGCACCCGGCTGGCGTAGAGCCGTTCGGCCTGCTCGGCCAGGCGGGCGACTTCCCGCTCCTCCTGGCCGAAGCCCTTGACGACCCGGACGCCGCTCACCGACTCGTCGACCACGCCCGCCACCGCGCCCGCCTGCTGCTGGGCATCCCACGACGCCGGGAACACGGAGGTCCGCAGCCGCATCGACACCACGATCATCAGCGGGGTGGTGACCAGCGCCACGACGGTCAGCAGCGGGCTCAGCCAGAACATGGCGATCAGCGCCACCACCAGGAAGAGGATGTTCGACAGCACCATCGGCAGGAACGCCAAGAGCCCCTGGACCAGGCCGATGTCGGAGATGGCCCGGCTCACGAGCTGCCCGGTGGACATCTCGTCGTGGCGGGCGACGTCGAGGCGCTGGAGGTGGTCGTACACCTGGGTGCGCAGGTCGTTCTGGACGTCGAGGCTGACCCGCCCGGCCCAGTACCGGCGCACGAAGGCCATGGCGAAGCGGGACGCGGCGAACACCAGCAGCACCATCAGCGACGGGACGATCGGCGACGTGCCGGCGATGACGACGTCGTCGATGATGAACCGCTCGACCAGCGGGGTGACGGCCGCGATCAGCTGCCCGGCTCCGGCGGCGCCGAGGGCGATGACCACGTTGCGCCGGTGGGGGCGGAGGGCTCCAGCCAACCGGCGCAACCAGCCGGGTGGGGGAGGTGCGTCTGCCATGCGGGAGGCAGGGTACCGACGCCCCCTGACGTTCCCGCCGAACCCGAGCGGCGTCAGGTGAGCTGGGCGGTGATGGCCTCGAGGAGGTCGTCGTACTCGTCCAGGGCGGGGAGCTGCGGGAACTCGGCCTGGACGTTGGCGGGCGAGTGGAAGAGGAACCCCGCCTCGGCCGCCAGCAACATGGTGGTGTCGTTGTACGAGTCACCGGCCGCGATGACGCGGTAGTTGAGGGAGTGGAGAGCCTCGACGGCGTTGCGCTTGGGGTCGGCCATGCGGAGCCGGTAGCCGGTGATGCGGTCGTCTTCGACCACCAGCCGGTGGCACCAGATGGCCGGCCAGCCGAGCTGGGCCATCAGCGGGGCCGCGAACTGCTCGAACGTGTCGGAGAGGATGACGACCTGGGTCCGCTCACGGAGGGCGTCGAGGAACTCCTTGGCGCCCGGCAGCGGTGCCAGCTGGCCGATCACGTCTTGGACCAGCGACATGGTCAGCCCGTGCTCGGCCATGAGGTCCAGCCGGTACTGCATGAGCACGTCGTAGTCCGGCTCCTCGCGGGTGGTGCGGCGCAGCGCGTCGATGCCGGTTCGCTCGGCCACGGCGATCCAGATCTCCGGGACGAGCACCCCCTCGAGGTCCAGGCAGACGATGGACTGGGTGCGCTCGGCGTCGGTCATGGTCGCCAGCATCGCCCACCGACGCCGGAGGCCCGAACTTTTCGTGATCGTGGGTGTCCTGGCCCCACGATCACGAAAAGTTCGAGAGCGGGCGGGTTCGTGGGGCGGGTAGGGCGCTCGCTACCATGAAGGGGTCTCAGCGCACTCGGTGCCTGGGCGACGGGGAATCCCCCACGGCTTCCGCAGCCGGGGCCACGGTTCGTGTCGGCATCTCGTCGACGGCGCCGCCGGGCATGCCGCGGATGCCACACGCAGATCGACCGTGCGGAAAGAGGCACAGATGACCACCCACGTCACCACCACCAAGGCGGCCGCGGCATGAGCGACGGTCCCGGGTTCGACATGACCCTCCTCGAGGGCAAGGACCGTGCCGAGCTGGCCGCCATCGCCGAGCAACTGGGCCAGAAGCCCGGCGCCCGGGCGAAGAAGGCCGACATCGTCTCGTTGATCATGCGCCTGGTCGGTGCCACCGAGGAGGGCGGCGACGCGCCGGCGGGCGATGCGCCTGCGGCCGCCGTCCACGGTGCTGGCGACGCCGGCGACGCATCGGAGACCGACGCTTCTCCCGAGGCCGCCCCTGACGGTGGCGATGCCGCCGGCGAGGACCAGGGCGATGCCGCCGAGGCCTCGACCGACGACCGCGATGCGGGAACCGAGGGTGATGCCGGGGCCGATCAGGCCCGGCGCGGCGGCGGCCGCAACGGTGGACAGGGCGGCGGTCAGGGCCAGCGCGACCAAGGCGGTCGCAACCAGCAGGGCGGTCAGGGGAACCAGGGCGGCAACCAGCAGGGCGGCCGGGGGAACCAGGGCGGCGACCAAGGCGGCAACCAGGGCAACCAGGAGGACGAGGGCCCCAACGGCAACCAGCGCGACCCGCAAGCCGAGCAGCAGGAGGGCGAGGGCGAGTCCGGCAACCGCCGACGCCGCCGGCGCGGCCGTGACCGCGACCGTCGTCCCGACGAGGACCAGGCCCCCATCGAGCCGATCGAGGTCGAGGGCATGGTCGACCTGCGCGACGAGGGCTACGGCTTCTTGCGCCTGCACGGCTACCTGCCGTCGCGCGACGACGCCTACATCTCGGTCAAGCAGACCCGGCAGTTCGGCCTCCGCACCGGCGACACGGTGCGGGGCAAGAGCCGTCCCCCGGCCCGCAACGAGAAGAACCCGGCGCTGCTCCAGGTCGACTCGGTCAACGGCCACGAGGCCCACAACCAGCCGCCTCGGCCCCGGTTCGAGGAGCTCACCGCCCTGTTCCCGGACCAGCGGCTCAAGCTCGAGCTGCCCGACGACCCCACGAACATGACCGTGCGGATCATCGATCTGCTCGCCCCCATCGGCAAGGGCACCCGCGGCCTGATCGTGTCGCCGCCCAAGGCCGGCAAGACCACCATCGTCAAGAACGTGGTCCGCTCCATCGAGGTCAACCACCCCGAGGTCGAGCTGATCGTCCTGCTCGTCGACGAGCGGCCCGAAGAGGTCACCGACATGAAGCGCTGGCTGCTGCGCGGCACGGTTGCCTCGTCGACCTTCGACCGGCCGCCGGAGGAGCACACCGCCGTGTCCGAGCTGGTCATCGAGCGGGCCAAGCGCCTGGTGGAGACGGGCAAGGACGTGGTGGTGGTGCTCGACGGCATCACCCGCCTCGCCCGGGCCTACAACCTGGCCGCTCCCGCCGGCGGCCGGACGATGTCCGGCGGCCTCGAGACCAGCGCCCTCTACCCGCCGAAGAAGTTCTTCGGGGCGGCCCGCAACGCGGAGGAAGGCGGCTCGCTGACGATCCTCGCCACCGCGCTGGTCGACACCAGCAGTCGCATGGACGAGGCCATCTTCGAGGAGTTCAAGGGCACCGGGAACATGGAGCTGAAGCTCGACCGGGGCCTCGCTGAGCGCCGGGTGTTCCCCGCCATCGACGTCGACGCCTCGTCGACCCGTCACGACGAGCTCCTCTTCGACCGCCCGCAGCTCCAGCAGCTCGTGAAGCTGCGCCGGGTGCTCGGAGGCCTCAAGGACGAGACCGGCTCCAACGCCGCCGGCCTCGAGATGCTCAACGACCGGCTGGCCTCGTTCAAGACCAACGCCGAGTTCCTGGCCGAGATCGCCAAGTCCTGAGGGGCCCGACCGCCCGCGCCCAGGTCACGAGACCGGGGAATGCGGCGTGGTTGTTCCATTTGGAAGCCGCACCGAGAACCGCCACACTGGAGACATCATGAAGGCCGACATCCATCCCGACTACGTGGTCACCCACGTCAAGTGCTCCTGCGGGAACACGTTCACCACGCACTCCACCCAGGCCGCCATCTCGGTCGAGCTCTGCAACGAGTGCCACCCCTTCTACACGGGCAAGCAGAAGCTGGTCGACACCGGCGGACGCATCGACCGCTTCGAGCGCCGCTACGGCCGCCGCAGCGCCGCCGATGCGGCCCCGGCTGAGGCCGCGGCTGACGCCGACGCCAACTAGCCCGCCGTACACGTGCCGATTCCGCCAGGTCTCCTGGCGGAATCGTCGCGTCCGGACCCAGGTGCCCCGATGACCGATGCCCCCGATCCCCGCGCCGCCCTCCAGGCCGCCAAGCTCGGCGCGCTCGTGCGCAGCCGGTGGGCGGAGGAGGGTACCGGCGCGCAGCCGGGCGCGTTCCCCGGTGGGGCGACGCTCACGACCCCGGGCCGGATGTGGATCCTGCTCGACGTGGAAGCCGATGCCGGTCGCCGGCTCGGCGCCGCGCTCGCCCTCGCGGATCGAGCGGGGGCGGTGCAGCTCGACCTCTTGGTCGAAGACGCCGATGCGGTGCCGGTGCTGGCGCGCCGAGCCGCGCTGTTCGAGCGGTCGCCGAGCGTGTGGGAGGTGACGGGCGCCCACCTCGCGCCGGCCGTGCCGGCCCCACCCGCCGTCGACCCCGCGCCTGCTCCCGAGGCCGAGCTGTTCCGTCCGGTGCTCGCTGCTGCCGGCTGCGAGACCGTGGTCGAGGGCGGCGCGCTGCTGGGCGAGGTGCTCGGCCTGGAGGTGGCACGGGTGGTGCTCGGCGACGATGGCACGGCCCACGTCGAAGCCGGCGTCGGACGCTTCGACCGCGAGGTCGGGGCGATGATGTTCGCGGAGCTGTCCGAAACCGACGCGCTGGCCCGCGCGGCGGACCTCGTGGCCGAGGTGCGCCGACCCGGCGCGGCGCGCCACCCCCTCAACCAGCTGGTCCCCGAACGCTGGCTGCGGTCGGTGCTCGTCGCCCGTCCCGATCTGGTCGGTGCCGCCGAGCTCTCGCCGGTCGGCTCGGCCGTGCCCCGCGCCAACCTCAAGGAGACCGGGATCGCCACGGCCGTCGGCACCGATCTCCACGGCGCGCCCGTGGTCGTCGCCTGCTCCACGGGCGTCGACCTCGATCTGGTGCCCAGCGCCGCCGACGACCGCCTCACCCATGCTCCCGGCGCTCGGCTCGTCCTGGTCGTTCCGGCGCGCGACGCCCTGGCCGTGACCACCGCGCTCGCGTCGCGCCTCGTCGCGCCGGCGGATGTCGTCGTGGTGGGCGACGATTGGCAGATGGCCACCACCGGAGCGCCGTGATGCTCGACCGACTCGAAGGCCTCGAGCGCGAGTTCGTCGACGTCGAGGCGCGCCTCGCGGACCCGGACGTGTTCGCCGACCAAGACAGGTACCGGGAGCTGGCCAAGCGCCACCACGAGCTGGCGGCCATCGTCAGCCGCAGCAAGGAGCTGCGCCAGCGCACCGAGGATGCCGAGACCGCCCGGGAGATGCTCACCGAGCTCTCCGGTGACGACCGGGAGATGATGCGGATCGAGGCCGCCGAGGCCGACGCCGATGTCGAGCGGCTGACCGGCGAGCTCCAGTACCTGCTCCTCCCGAAGGATCCCAACGAGGGCCGCAACGTCATCGTCGAGATCCGTGGTGCGGAGGGAGGTGAGGAAGCGAACCTCTTCGCCCGCGACCTCTTCGAGATGTACCAGGGCTTCGCCCAGCGCCAGGGCTGGAAGCTCGAGGTGCTCAACGCCGAGCCGTCGGACATGGGCGGCTACAACGAGGTCACGTTCGTGCTCAGCGGCGGAGGCGCGTGGACCCGGATGAAGCACGAGGGCGGTCCCCACCGCGTGCAGCGGGTGCCGGTGACCGAGTCCCAGGGCCGCATCCACACGTCGTCGGCGACGGTGACCGTGCTGCCCGAGGCCGACGACGTCGAGGTCGCCATCGACCCCAACGACCTCCAGGTTGACTACTACCGCTCCTCCGGGCCGGGAGGGCAGTCGGTGAACACCACCGACTCGGCGGTGCGCCTCACCCACAAGCCCACCGGCGTCACGGTGTCCATGCAGGACCAGAAGAGCCAGCTCCAGAACAAGGCCAAGGCGATGGTCGTGCTCCAGTCGCGCCTGCTGAAGCTCGAGCAGGACCGCCAGCGCGACGAGCAGTCCGAAGCCCGCAAGGACCAGACCGGCAGCGGCGGCCGCTCCGAGAAGATCCGCACCTACAACTTCAAGGAGAACCGGGTCTCGGACCACCGGATCGGGCTCACCGTCTACAAGCTGGACAAGGTGCTCGCCGGCGAGCTCGACGAGGTGAACGATGCGCTCGTGCAAGACGAGCAGGCCCGACGGCTGACCGAGGACGCCTGATCGTGGACGCCGGCGACCTCGACGGCACCGTCTCCTGGCGCGAGCTCCTGGCCGAGACGACCGACCGGCTCGACGCGGCGGGGGTGGGGGCGGCATCGGCGGAGGGCCGGTGGATCGTCGAGGAGGCCAGCGGGCTGGAGGGTACCGACCTGGTGCTCGGGCTCGACGAGCCGGCCACGGTCGCCATGGTGGCGCACCTCGACGCCATGGTCGCCCGGCGCCTCGCCGGTGAGCCGATCCAGTACGTGCTCGGCCACTGGGCCTTCCGGCACCTCGACCTCATGGTCGATCGCCGGGTGCTGATCCCGCGGCCCGAGACCGAGCAGGTGGCCGAGGTGGCGCTGGCGGCCCTGGACCGGGTGCGCGCGGCTCGGCCCGAACGCCACCGCCCGCTGGTGGCCGACCTGGGCACCGGCAGCGGCGCCCTGGCCCTCGCCATCGCCACCGAGCGCCCGGGAACCCGGGTGTGGGCTGCCGACCGCTCCGCCGACGCGCTTGCCGTGGCGAGCGCCAACCTGACCGGGCTCGGCATGGCGGCCGGCGGGGTGACCCTGGCCCTGGGGAGCTGGTTCGAGGCGCTCCCAGACGACCTCCGGGCGGCCCTGGACCTGGTCGTGTCCAACCCGCCCTACATCGCCGCCGACGAGGCGCTCGACGCCTCGGTCGCGGAGTGGGAGCCCGTCGAGGCGCTGGTGCCGGGCCCCACCGGTCTCGAGGCCTACGAGGTCATCGTGGCGGAGGCCGCGGCGTGGCTCGCTCCGGGCGGCGCGCTGGTGCTGGAGATCGGTGCGGCCCAGGGACCGGCGGTGTCGGCGCTGGTCGAGGGCCACGGGCTCGTCGACATCGCCGTCCACCCCGACCTGGCCGGCCTCGACCGGGCGGTGGTGGGGTTCAGCCGTTGATCGCCGCCGCGATGTTGGTGGCCTGTGCCTTGTCGAAGTCGCCGGTGATCACGAACGGCGACGATGCCAGGTCCGCCGCCTCGATGGCCGGTGTCGAGATCACCCGGCCGTCCACCACGATCGCCACGTAGCCCCGTCCTGCGCTCGATGAGGCCGGGCACGTGTCGGTGGCCTCGAAGCAGGCGTTGAACAGCTCGTTCAAGGTGTCGACCGATCCGTCGCGGACCACGACCTCGATCCCGACGCCGTCGGCGTACACCTTGGCGTCGGCGACATCGGTCCCGTTGCCCGCCTCGGCCCCGAGGACGTAGCAGAGCGTGCCGTCGAGGGCAGGCACGGTGTCGTCGACCACCGTGGTGGTCGACGCCTCGCCCAACGGATCGCCGCCGTTGCACGCGACGATCTGGGTGACGGGGTGGAAGCTGATCTCCGATGCCACGAGGCCGGTGAAGACCGGCCTCGTGGTGGTGGTCGCACCAGCGGTGGCTCCCGAGTCGTCGCCCCCCGAACTGGAACTGCACGACACGGTGAGCGCGGCGAGGCCGAGGGCGAGGGTCATCGGGAGCACGAGGCGACGCATGGTCGCCACCGTAGAGGTCGTGCCCTGCACGCCCACGACAGCACTAGCGTCTCGGCTGTGTCGGACCTGGGTGCACCGGTGGTGGCCGCCGCGGACCCGTCGGCCCTCGATGAGGCCGTCGCCGTCTTGGGCAGCGGCGGCACGGTCGTCCTCCCGACGGACACGGTGTACGGCCTCGCCGCCCTCCCCTCGGTCGAGGGAGCCACGCAGGCGCTGTTCGACCTCAAGGGCCGCAGCGGCGACCATCCCCTCGCGGTCCTCGTCGCCGACATCGACCAGGCCCTCGACCTGGTCTCCTTCGACGAGCCCGCGGTGGGCCGCTGGATGGCGGAGCTCTGGCCCGGCCCGATCACCATCGTCCTGCGCCGCTCGGCGGTGGCCTCGGGGCTGGCGCTCGGTGGCGGTTCCACCACCATCGGTGTCCGCTGCCCCGACCACCCCTTCGTCCGGGCCCTCGCCGCGGAGGTCGGGCCCATCGCCACCACCAGCGCCAACCGGACGGGGGATCCGACCCCGGTCGATGCTGCTGCTGCCGCCGCCTCGCTGGTGGGCTCGGCCGACCTCGTGGTCGACGGCGGACCCGCCGGCACCGTCGCCAGCACCGTGGTCGACGCCTCCGGTGAGGGGTGGACCATGCTGCGCGAGGGCGCGGTCACCGCGGACCAGCTGGCCTGACCGCCGTTCGGTCGGTGCATCTCGCATCGACGGCACCGGACCGGTCATGCTGGCGGGATGACCACGAGGATCGGCTTCGCGATCATCTTCGCCGGCGTGATCCTGATCTGCCTTCGAGCCGCCAACTGGGTCGACAGCGAGCTGGCGGACATCGCATCGGTCCTGGCCATCGTGGTCGGGGCCCTCGCCGTCGCCATCGACGGCGAGGAAGCCGACCAGAGCACCAAGCCCAACCGCCGCAGCGAATAGCCCTCCCACCCAGGCCACCCAGCCGCGTGCGCTCGTGTGTCCTTGAGGCTTCCCAGCGCACGAAGGCCCGGCTCGCGGGCGGCATCGCAGCCGTCATCGGTCGCTTCTCGTGCACGGGTCTGCGGAAACCACGCGCCCAGGGCGGGTCTGGCTCGTGCGCTCGTGTGTCATTGAGGCTTCTCGGCGCACAGGCTTGGGACCCGACCTGCTCGATCGGGGTGGAGCCTGTGCGTTTGGAGGTCTGCACGACCCCTGAGCGCACGGGCTCGCGCCCTCGACCTCTTCGGGTGGGCGAAGCGCGTGCGCTCGTGGGTCGTGGGAGCCCTTGTGCGCACGAGGTGTGCGTGGTCCGGGGACCTGAGCGGCGGCTGCGCCGTGGGCGCGGGGTTCGAGAACCGTGGGTCGCGATCGTGTCCCGGTCCCCGGTCCAGCGTGTGGCGGACGAGACGAGGCCGAGCGCGTGCGGTGGTGGGTCGCTATGACCCATGAGCGCACGAGAGCCCGGTGCAAGAGTTGCATCGCCGCCGTCGTCGGGCTGGGGAGGCTCGTGCGCTCGCGGGTCGCTATGACACACGAGCGCACGAGGCTGGGGCGGGGTGGGTTCGGGAGATCAGGTGAAGGTGAAGCGGCCTTCGGGGTCGATGTGGGCGGGGGCGCCGGCGGTCTCCTCGGTGATCATGCGCTGGAGGGCGGCGGCGTCCGAGGTGGTGGCCCAGGTGCGGCGGCCGTCGTCGAGGAGCGCCGACACGATCGCCGCCTCGGGGGAGCTGTCGCGGTCGTGCATGACGACCGCGGACTCGACGGCGACGGGCCCGTCGACCACCTCGCAGAGGTCGCGGCGGGGGAGGGCGTCGACCTCGGCCTGGGGGTGGGCGTGGCTCCAGGGCGTCGGCGGGGGCGTGGTCGAG